>CADBRO010000200.1 GCA_902797075.1 uncultured Lachnospiraceae bacterium | reverse complement strand
TTGTCTCTGTCATCATCGTCATGGAACACCGCAGTGACGGTCAGATCAATCGTTTCGTTCAGATCGGGAACCGGATCTGCAGGATCGTCCGGGTCAGTCGGATCGGTCGGGTCCGTCGGTTCGGTAGGATCGGTCGGATCAGTCGGATCGGTCGGGTCCGTCGGTTCGGTCGGTTCGGTAGGATCCGTCGGATCAGTCGGATCGGTCGGATCGGTAGGATCCGTCGGTTCGGTAGGATCCGTCGGATCAGTCGGTTCGGTAGGATCCGTTGGGTCCGTCGGTTCGGTAGGATCCGTCGGGTCCGTCGGGTCGGTAGGATCGGTCGGATTCGTCGGCTCCGTCGGATTCGTCGGCTCCGCAGGATTCGTCGGTTCAGTCGGATTCGTCGGCTCCGCAGGATTCGTCGGCTCCGTCGGATTCGTCGGCTCCGCAGGATTCGTCGGTTCCGTCGGATTCGTCGGCTCCGCAGGATTCGTCGGCTCCGCAGGATTCGTCGGCTCTGTCGGATTCGCCGGCTCTGTCGGATTCGTCGGCTCCTCCTTTGTCTCCGTAGTTCCGGAATCCTTACTGTCTCCTGCTGCAGAAGCCTGACCGGAATCAGCTGCATCTGCCTTTGTCTCCGGTATTACGGTTACGTCAACAGCTGGGTCAGAAGCTTCCTGCACAGGATGTGCATCCGCTTCACTTGCGGATATAGCCACCGTCTCCTCCGCGAATGCACTGCAGACTCCTGTAAACAACATGGCGCCGGTAAGAAAAACTGCCGCATATTTCTTCCAGGTCTTCTTCATAAGCTATTCTCCCTCTCTGATCGTGCGCCGTTAACCTCAGAACAGATCCGGCAGCGAATCACGCATTGCCTTAACTTTCGCTTTCTGTTCGAGTGTGCTCTTTCCGTATCTTGTCAATACATGTGTGCCCGTCCTGAGAATTTCATTGAAACTGATATATCTTCCCCAGTGGACCGAGCTGTTGTAATTGCCTTCCGTTACGATTACTCCGTCAAATGTGACTCTCATGACCATAACGGAGTGAGCGTTATAATCCAGACGGATAATATCTCCGACCTTTACCTTTTTAAAATCATAGTGCATCACCGCGAGTTCATCGCCGAATGCCGCATCACTCAGCATAAAGACAAATCCCGCACAGCCATAGCCTCCGCGATAGATGCCTCCGTTCCATCTGTAGTAGTCATCATTCGTGTAGCGGCGGCCTTCGGGCCACTGCGTCCGAAGCGCGTAAATAATCTTATAAACTCTGGCCTCTTCCGCACTGAGTCCGGCTGTACTGCTTGTGAGGCCTCCGGATGCTGTAGCGGTATCAACTACCGTCCCCGCGGTCGATGAAGCGGTCCCGCTTGAGGAGGACGGCTCAGTGACAGTTGTTGTCGGCCTTACTTTAACCGTTAGCTTGCAGGTAAATTTCTTCTTCCCCACCGTAGCGGTTATCACCGCGGATCCGATCTTCTTCGCGCTTACAGCTCCTTTGGTCGTAACGGTCGCAACCGTTTTTCTGCTTGTGCTCCACTTTACGCTCGAGGCAGCGACCCCCTTCATCTTCAGCGTCATTTTGTCGCCAACGCGAAGAGTCGCAACCTTTGCACTGATTACAGGAAGAGCCTTGATGGTAACCTTGCAGTAGTATTTCTTCTTGCCCACTGTTGCGGTTATCATGCTGGATCCGGCTTTCTTTGCCTTAACCACGCCTTTTGAGGATACGGTCGCATACGCGGTTCTTCCGGATTTCCATTTTACTTTCGATGCAGCCACTCCATTCATCTTCAGAGTGAGACTGTCTCCGACCCACATGACGGCTGTCTTTTTGCTGATCGATACAGTCGCCGCAGATATGCTGACCGTTGACAATGTCATAAGAAGCATCACGAGCGCAGCGATCAGAACGCCGGTTTTCTCTAATCTTTTCATAATGATCCGTCCTCTAAAAAAGAATTGTCAGCTGTACTCTTGGTAAAAAAAAACCGCAGATACCGTTAAACGATTTCTGCGGAACTCTGATAATGGAGATGATGGGATTTGAACCCACGACCTTTCGGATGCGAACCGAATGCTCTCCCACTGAGCCACATCCCCGAACAAAGTTTATAATAACTCTTTTTACCCTATTCCGCAAGCTTTTTATTCTATTTTCAATCCCAAACGGTTCGTATATTCAGCCGGAGGACATGCCGTTCCTCCGGCTGTACCGTTATTATTATAATCTACGCAAGTTACATAGCCGGTTACTTTCGGCCCGGACTTTAAGTCTAACCCATTCTTTACACGTGAATCATTCTCCGGCTCAATATGCGCGCCTGCTGATTCCTACAGTGTCAGACTGTCGCTCATACGGCTGTAATAATATACATGGTTCGACAGGATATCGATTCTTTCAACCTGTGTCGTGTTGATTTCGGACACCATGCACTCAAGATCCCTCCGGGTGAAAAACCCAGCATCCGGAAGCACTAGGAGTTCATGAACGCTGCTCGGCAATATAAAGAAACCTGATTCGAACTGACTGGCAAGATCACTCATAAGTCCCGGATAAAGCAGGCAGGATGCGCCGAACAGGCGGTTTTTTGTGGAAAGGACGTAAAGAGCAGCCCCAAACGTGTCAGGATCAATATCTTCATCTTCGGTTTCCCTGAGTGCGCCGGGCGATATCGAACGGATAAGCTCTCTCAGCGGCTCCACCCTTGCCGGTTCGTATTCCGCCATGTTCTTCTCCGCTTTCCTGTCCAGCTCTTCCAGTGTGATATTCCAGTCTTCCAGATCGCTGTTTCTAATGATCGCGGATGCAAAACCGTCGTCGACTTCCATTATCATACAGTAGATTTTCGCCAGATCCAGAAACCTGATATGCGGTACATTTTTCAGCATCTCCCTGTTCATATCATAATTTACCAGACGGTACCTGATCCTGTCCTCCGCCTTATCAAATGTTTCCAGCTCTTCGGGATCCGTAAACTCCGGCAGCAGATATGCTCCGTTATCCGAAAGCAGCCTGTCCGCCAGATTTTCTATGGATTCCCCTTGCAGAAAATCACGGTAATACGGTTCAAGATACATCGTGGGAGCGGCGCACGTACCCGGATACATGATAGTCAGCGCGTCCAGAACAAGGCCGTTATTCTTGGAAACACTGTGAAGCATGATTTCTGTCTTATCCGCGATCTGCCTTCTGATTTCTTCTGCGATCTCAGTATTAAATTCTTGTTTTGTCATGGATTTTCCTTTCATCCCTTATGATAATTTCAGGTTCGTCTCTGCCGGATCAACACGCATATTGTCACGGCTTTAAGGCAGTACGCTCCACGCGTTCTGCCGGGCTGATCACCTGAAACATCCGGAATTCCGGAAAACACACGGGGGAATCACTTCCGCCCAACCGAAGGCATTTTAAAAATGCCGGAAAACAAAGAAATCTCCCGGAAGGGAGATTTCTTTGGAATTATGCTCTTGAAAGATATTCTTCAGTTCTTGTGTCGATCTTTACTTTATCACCGATGTTGACGAATAACGGGACCTGAATCGTCGCGCCGGTTTCAACAGTCGCCGGTTTCGTAGCTCCCTGCGCCGTATTTCCTGCAAATCCCGGTTCAGTTTCCGTCACCTCAAGTTCCACAAACAGCGGAGGCTCAATCGCAAATACGCTGCCGTTGTAGGATACAACCTTGACTTCGTCATTTTCTTTGACGAATTTCATGCTGTCTCCGATGATATCCTTATTGATCATGACCTGATCATAGGTTTCCGGATCCATAAAGTAATAAAGGTCGCCGTCATTGTACAGATACTGTTCATTTTTGCGGTCGATTCTTGCCGCCGGGAATTTCTCCGTAGGCCTGAAGGTCTTTTCAACCACGCCGCCATTGATGACATTTCTCATCTTCGTACGGACGAAGGCAGCTCCCTTTCCCGGCTTTACATGCTGAAATTCAAGAATCTGCATAACCTGGCCATCAATCTCAAGTGTTAAGCCGTTTTTAAAATCGCCTGCAGAAATCATATACCGTAAATCCTCCTTTGAACTGTTCCAGTTTCTATAATTTTATACAATATCGATTCACCGCGCAACCAGAAAGTTATGTTTGGCACAACCTTTCCGCCGTTTCGCGGCAGATTTCAGACGTTTTCCTTCCGTCGGTCGCCACCGATATGTCCGCTGCCTCCGCATACGCCGCCGCCCGTTCCTGCATAAGTTCCGTGATACCTTCGATGCTCATTCTGTTGCGGATATTCGGCCTGCCGCCGGCGCGTCCATAAAGACGCTGATAGATGGTTTCCGGTTCCGCCGTAAGAAGCACCCTTGTACCGAGCGCTCCCATAAGGGCCCGGTTTTCCGGTCTCAGAACCGCGCCGCCTCCGCAGGAAACCACCGCAGGCTCTCTGGAATAAAAACTTGCGATAAGCCTGGATTCGAGGTTCCGGAAGTATTCCTGCCCGTCCGCTTCAAAAATGGCGGATACCGATCGCCCTTCCGTCTTCTCAATAATCTCGTCCATTTCCAGAAGAGGCATTCCGAGCATACGGGAGAGCATGCGCCCCGCTGAGGATTTTCCGCTTCCCATGAACCCTGTAAGGAACACGAAGCGTCCGCCTTTTCTCATTTCATGAACCCTTTCCAGTTCGCTCCGAAGGGCCTTTATTTCGATCTGCCCGGGGGCGCTCTCACTGCCTGGCAGACAGCCGAATGTCAGCGATGATCCGTAGATTTCCCCTGATACTCTGGAATCCCTTCCCATTTCTCCCATGGAGATGGAAAGAACCGGAATCCCCATCCTGCCGGAAGCGTATGCCGAAGCCCCCATCGTCCTTGCCGCATCCCCGGGCGATACCGGCATATAGGCGCATTTTGCAAGATCCGCACCCATTCGTTCCATCCGGAAGAGCGTATCCGTCATTTCGGAAAAGCCGGGGGTCCCGTCGAAACGGTGAAGGGACAGAACCGATTTCACCTTTTGCCGGCGGGCGAGGCGAAGCAGCTCCGGCGCGGACGGCTGGCTCAGCTCAATATCAATCCCGTAGATTCGTAGGTTCCGGACCGCTTTTTCGGCGAGATCCGCGTAGTCTTCCGGGCTGATCGGGGAAGATCCCCCCTCCTTAATGGTCCGGAATGTAAAAAGGACAGGCACGCCTTGCGCGCCTCTGACCGCCGTCTCCGCAGCCGAAAGAATCTCAGCTTTTCCGCCTTCGACGAAATCAGCGCGGAATTCGATGAGGTCCGCACCTGCGTCCGCCGCATCGGCAGCCGTTTTTAAAGCTTCTCCGGCACTGCGCGGCGAGACGGGCAGCGCAATCCCCGGTATTTCTTTATCTTTTTGTGAATCGATGAAGGGAATCATTTGATGAAATCATTTCCTGTGATAGAATACTGAATCAAATGCAACAGCTTTTTTCAAGGAGTTAAGATATGCAGAATTATTATCTCGTCGGAAGCCCGATCAGCCACAGCCTCTCTCCCTTTATGATGAATCTGTCCTTTCGCATCAAAGGGTTTGACGCTGTCTACGGTCTTCGCGAGGCTGATGAAGCAGCGCTTCCCGGAGCAGTCGAGTCACTGCTGAAAGAAGGAGCTTCCGGCTGGAATGTAACCATGCCCGACAAACACGCGATGAGCCTGCTGTGCGATGAGCTTTCACCGGAATCTCTCATCGGAGAATCCGTAAATACCGTAAAAAATGAAAACGGCCGCCTGATCGGTTATACGACCGACGGCGCCGGTTTCATGAACGCTGCAGCGGCATCCGGCTGCGACCTTACAGGTGAAAAAATGACTCTGCTCGGATCCGGCGGCGCATCCGCCGCAATCCTGATCAGGGCGTCCCTTGCCGGCGTCCGTGAGATCTCCGTATTCTGCAACCGGAAAAGCTCTTTCCGGAAAATCGAAGAAATCCGGGAAAAGCTTGCCGGCGTATCGAAGACACGTATCGGAATCTTCGCCTACGATCCGCCCGAAATCCTGAAAAAAGAAATAGCGGACAGCCGGGCCCTCATCAATGCTACGAACGTCGGGATGGAAACAGGGACCGGCCGGCCTCTTGGCTGCCTCATACCGGATTCTTCCTACTTCCATCCGAATCTTTTCGTATACGATATCATCTATCATCCGTTCGAAACTCCGCTTGTCCTTCTGGCCCGCGGGGCCGGACTTCATTCTGAAGGCGGCCTGTCGATGCTGATCAGGCAGGGAGCGGAATCGTTCCGGATCTGGACCGGCACCGATATGCCCGTCGAAGACGTAAGCGCAGCTGTCAGGAAACAGCTTCAATAATCAGATCAGCGATTTCTTCGGCGCTCTTGCCGTCCGCCGCAATCTGATGATCCGCGGTCTTCTTATATGCAGGTTCCCGCTCCTTGAAAATGCGGAGAACCTGCTCTTCCCACTCTTCTCCTCCAACCCACTCGTGCTTCTTGGAGGACTTTTTCATATTTGCGATCAGGGTCTGCTGCTTAAGCTTGATGTAAAACACAGTTCCCAGCTGTTCGAGATACTTCTTGTTCTGCGGCATAGTGGCCGCGCCGCTTCCGAGGACAATTACGCAGCGCTCTTCGAGAGCGGTAAGCTCGTCAAGAATCAGCGTTTCCATCGCCCTGTAATACACTTCCCCGAATCTGGAATAAATCTCCACGCTGGTCATCTTCATCCGCTCCGATACCAGTTTATCCAGATCGATCAGACGAAGCTTAAGTCTCTTCGCGACGATTCTTGCGACAGCACCCTTTCCGGATCCAACAAAGCCTTCTACTATGATATGGTTCATATAACTATCTGCCTCCGGTCGTTATTAGTACTCCTGCTTCAGACAACTGTTCTCCTTGTGTCAACACAATTAAGTTGAAGACTGCCTGTATCTGTTCAGTCTATGCCGAGGTACTCCTTCAGCTCCGGCAGTCTGCTCTCCATGAGCTCGTAGCCGTGCCGATAGAAGGGAGTCAGCTTTTCCGGATCCATCTCCAGCCGGTCCACAGGCTGTATTTCAGGCCTCAGAACAAAAATCTTCCCCTCGTCCTCCCACTTCTCGATCAGCGAGGACATCTTGTTGTACTCAAGATGCCTGGTCATAAGCTTCCGGACAAGCTTCGGATATCTGCGGAAAACCGCGCTGTATACCGCCTCGGAGACTTTTCCCGGTGCCTTTTTCCGATAACCTTTCTGTCTTGTAAGGATGACCACGTTCTTCCGGTAACCGTATTCCATCGAATGGAGCAGGGGAACCGCATCGCCCACACCGCCGTCTACGTACATGGTCCCGTCGATGAGAACCGGCTGGGAGAAAACGGGGATTGAGGAAGAAGCCCTGCACATATCCATAAACCTTTTCTCGTTCGAACGGTCGTCAAGATATTCCGCTTCTCCCGTCTCGCAGTTTGTGACAACCATCTCGCATCTGATCGGAGACGCGAAATAAGTCTGATAGTCAAATGGTATCAGTTCATTCGGAAAGCTGTCAAACAGCATATCCATATCGATGAGCGAATGCTGTGTCGGGATGGTGGATATCTTCGCCATGCGATAGCTTTTATCCTTCGGAATCATGGCGTCTCTTGTTCTTCCCGGCTGTTCCGACACATAATCAACTGCATTGCAGGCGCCTGCTGATACGCCGCAGACATACTCAAACCTGAAATCCTGCTCAAGCAGCAGGTCCAGCGCTCCTGCCGTAAAGACGCCGCGCTCGGCGCCGCCTTCAAGAATCAGGCCGGCTTTTATCATGTGAATATCTCCTTCTGTAATTCATTTGGGTCGGAATAATTATACCACCCGCAGGAGTTGATTATCAACACGACGTTTGTACCGGATAAACCGAGCATTCCCGCAAAATCAGGGATACTGCCTGTTTCCTTCTCCGCCAGAATGTGGTGACGGAGACATCCAGACGCCTTGCGATATCCACAGCGCATTCCCTGTCAATATAATAGCTCTTCAGGATATCCTGGAGCTGGGGATCCAGACGGTAAAATGCGTCCCAGATCCGGCCGATCATAAGTCCCGCGAAGCGGACGTTTTTCTGTTCGCGGGATATATATTCCGCCTCCTCTCTCAAAACGCTGTTGGCATCCTGCCAGGTCCGGTAGACGGTATCGGTTTTCCTCTCCCGGTTGCCCGGCACTGCGCCGGATATTTCTACACCTCTCAGCGCTGCGCTCTCTATCAGATCCTCATAGCTCGATCTTGACACAGCCGCCCGGCGGATCCTTCCCTTCAGCCACTCCCGACTGGATTCGCCTTCCTTCAATACCCCGATAATGTCCGCTTCCGTAAGTGCATGTCCGGGGACAAGGTTTTCAAACGACATAAGGCCTCCTCACGCGGCAAAAGACATGGTATTCCTTTGCGCTAAGGATAGCATCGTCCGGTTTTGCGGTAAACCGTTTCGGTGATTCTTTAAAAAAGTCTGTAGTAAAATGAAAAAGAAGGCGCCCGTTAAAGGCGCCTCCCGCAATCTTCCCGTTTATGAAGCCGTCGTTTGTCCGGCAAATGCGGCAAAGGCTGTTTCTTCCTGTGTCACATAGATACCCTGTTGTCTGAGCTTTTGCACAATTCTTTCGGCAAGCTGCTGGTGTCCCGTAAGCGTCGTAAGAGCGCTTCCTGCGATCTTCGTCACGCCGAGGTAATGCGTTCCCCAGTAGCCCTGCATGATGGAGTCAAACTCGGAAAAGTCGGTCACATTGTAGGGATGAGTCCCGACGATAATGTAGTATTCCTGCTGATTGTAAGTCTCGAGAATCTTCTTCTGCATCTCGATCAGCTCATAGACATTTCCGCCCCATCCGCCGTAATAACCGGTGAAAATGATGGGTATCGCATCCAGGTCCTTTCTCTCCGTCATAAGTCCCGACACATTCCCGGCCGTCAGCTCTACATCCGAATCCGCTGCCCGCTCTGATTCACGGTTTCTTTCAATAAACGCAGAGATATCGGAAGAGGGCACGCCGGCATAATAAAGATGCGTAAGGACGCTTCTTTTATCGAGCGTGTAATCGATAACCCGGATATTACTCCCTTCATCTGCGAGCATCTGCTGGAGGATGGCAGGATAGGATGTCTGGGGATCACCGCCCGGAATCTGAAAGCTGTCGCCCCGGATGCTGAGTACGCTCGGTATCACGGCTATGCTCTCTTCACCGGAAAGAGTATCCTCATTTTCCGAATCCGCCGTCGCAGTCTGCGCGCTCATAAACTTGTCAAGCGCCTTCTGACGAATCCTCGCCGTCTTCGCCTCCCGTCCGTTCTCGAGCCGAAATACCATTAATAGAGCACCGATCAGCAGAACATCAAGGATAACAAGCGCGATTTTCAGCCATTTTCTGTTTCTTCGTTTCATAACTTCACCGCTCCCGCATCATTGAAAACAAAGCAACGGATTCCCTTTCCTGTCTTCCCGACCATCTCCGCGGCTTCCCTGACACGGCAGATATCAGACTGGGCATTCCGAACTACGAAAATATATTCATCAAGACATCCGGAAACTATCATCACATCCGAACAGCCGATCACCGGCGGAAGATCAAGAAGAATCACTTCGTAGTCATCCCTTGCAGATTCAATCAGTGTTCTCATCTTTGCGGAATCAAGAATCCTCGTCGGATCTTCCGGATATTCCCCGGCAGGAAGAATATCGAATCCCCGTTCCGATGCGGTCACGGCCTGCTTCCATGCGCTTCTTCCGCTGATCACGTCAGCAAGTCCCATCTCCGCCTTTCCGTCTGACGGATGATTCGCGGCCGTGTGCCGCAGATCGGCGTCGACGTAAAGACACTTTTTACCAAGACCGGCGTAAGCTTCCGCCAGACCCTGCGCAACCAGAGTTCTTCCGGCCTGCTTTTCAGCGCTGGTTATGCCGATGACACTGCACGTACCGTCTTCCCCTGCACCGGACCTTATGATTGATCGGAGCGTACGGAAAGCCTCTGTGAACGCCCTGTCCTTTTCGGAGGAACCCGGCACCGCTGCCTTCGCGGTCGGAATCACCGAAACCTCCGCGTCTGTAAATGCGCTGCTGATTTCTTTCGCGGATTTTACCTTTCTGTCCAGCACTTCAAGCAGGATCACGAGGACGCAGGCGGCCGCTAATCCGGCCAGTGCTCCTTTTTTCGCGTTCCCCTTGACATCCGCGGTGGTTCTGGAGAAAGCCTGGGACGGTTTTGACGTCACATTGACCGAGCTTCCCTTGATAATCTCCGGCATCGTGTACGGAATCACGGCTGCCATAGCCTCGGCAAGCCGCAGACACTCTTCCGCGTTCGAAGACGTAATCGTAACCTGGACGGTCTGGGCTGATGAAGCCGACTGCTCCGCAGCGACGTACCCCTTCAGCTTCTGAAATCCGACGCTGTCCGCCATGCCTGCAGCGCCGATCACCGTCTCAAGAAAAGGCTGGTTTGTCTTAATCGCCTGCACATACTGGACCGCAAGCTGTCCTGACGCCGCGACGTCCGTCGTCGTTACAGAGTTGACCTCGGTATCCGCCGTCTTATTGCTGACCTGAATATTAAAGCTTGCCTTATACTTCGGTTTCTCCGTGTAGGCGCATTTTGCGGCAAGCAGCACCGCAAGAAACAGCGCCGCCGTGATAATCGGCAGGATATTCCGTATAAGTGCGCTGATAAAACGCGCCGGATCCAGAATGGTTACTGGAAGCTCCCGCATCTTAAGATCACCGTTTTCCGGCATACTCCCTCTCCTTTGCATCATCTCGTCTTCAGACCATATCCCAGCGGAGAATAGTATCCTCCGGCAGATCCTGTGTTACGCAGCGGCCGACAACGATCTCCGCGTACTTCGGCGAAATACCGGTTCCCGGGCGCTTCGGAATGATATCCTCTTCCCGGATCACTTCGCCTTTTTTCATATCTCTTGCGAGTACAAGCGATCTTCTCGCTTCGCGCCTCGGTATCAGTTCGCAGGGAAGCACCGTTTTTTCCGGCGATCCGAGCACCCTGTCAATCCACTTGAAATTCGCGATGGCTTTCCGGAAATCGTCCGGATCGCCCGCATGATAGTGATCATTTCCCTGGAGCGTCTTATCAAGCGTAAAATGCTTTTCGATCACTTCCGCACCGAGCATGTACGCGGCGGCGAGAGTCATCATGGATTCGTCCGGGGCAACATGGTCGCTGAAGCCGACTCTCACATCCGGGAAATCCCTCTTCAGCGTCTCGATAATTCTTAAGTTCGCGTTGGACGGGTCCGTCGGATATGACAGGACGCAGTGAAGAAGAACGATGTCTTTGCATCCTGACTCGCGGAGCGCCCTCACAGCCTCATCCACCTCGGAGAGATATGCCGCTCCCACGGACATGAAAACCGGTTTTCCCTTAGCGCCGATATAACGGATAAACGGAAGATTCGAAAGATCCGATGACGAGATCTTATAAAAATCGACCATGCTGTTCAGGTAATCCGCGGACGCGTAATCGAACGGGGTCGATGTAAAGTCCATGCCTTTTTTATGCGTATAATCGCACAGCTCCTGATATTCGGACTCGCCGAAATGATCGAACTTCAGGAACAGCTCGTACTGTGTCTTCGTCGGTTCTTTCGTCGTGTCCCAGTAAGCGGGCGAATTCTTCGAAACAATCGTATTCGCCTTATAGGACTGAAACTTCGCGCAGTCGATGCCGGCCTCTGCAGCCTTGTCGATATAGAGCTTGGCAGCCGCGAGCGGTGTGATTCCGAGCGCTGCGGCAGTGTCGTAAAAGTTCACGCCCATCTCGGCGATCATATACGGCTTTCCCATCTTATCCTCCTTTTGTCCATATGCGTACCGTTATCAGCTGTTTTCAATCAGGCCCATTACCCTCTTGCGTCCGCCCCGCAGATCATGGCTCAGCATCAGATTCTGGCTGCGCCGGCGGCTCTCCTTAGACATTGTCAGATACATTTTCAGGGTTGCCTCTATGACGTCATCGCCAGGATTAAGGCCGATATAGGAAAACCCGTTCTCGTTGCTGACAAATCCGTGTTTCTCCTCCCGGACGTTCTGCGACATGGCTATCGTAGGTATTCCGAGAAGCGCAAGCTCGTAGCCTGTTCTGCCCCTCGAAGTCACGGCAACGTCGCAGGAGGACATCAGCTCCGGCATGTTCTGTACGTCGAAATACACCTTGATATTCGGCCGGCTGTTGTATTCCATCAGCGATGCAACATTTGCCTTCGCCCGTCCGAGGACGACGATAAACTCATAATCCCTGAAATCCTCGCCGGAGATGATTTTCAAAATCCGGTCGGTGTAGTTCATGGGATCCGCTCCGCCGAAGGAGATGAAGGCCCTCTTAACCTTGTCCCTGATCTCTATCGGTTCATAGAACAAAAATGTCTTTCCCGCGATGTAATACTTTTCCCCTACATGGGCGTTCGGGAGATCCGAGTCCTCATAGAGAGCGTTGAAAACCACATCCGCCTTGTAAGCGCCTTCGCCGTCATCTTCGAAATTAATGATGCGCGCTTTCGGAAGAACCGTGCGGAGACCGATCATATAATCAATCGATGTAGCCAGAATATCATTGATGAAAATGGTGTACTGCTCTTTTCTGCACCGCTCGAACAGATCCGCGATCCCGTTGACGGGAATCAGAAAATGCGTCGTTCTGCCGAAAACACTGATGTCGGTCTGATTGACGTCATAGTATATATCCGGCTTCACGTAAAACTCATCCGCAAGCTCGAGGGCCCTGTAGATATGTCCGGTTCCCCGGGTATGGTTGCCATTTACATAAATGGCGACCTTCTGCCTCTTAAGAAGAGACGATACGAGCATCAGATCGGCAAAGGTATCGACGTCGACCGCTTCATTTTCAGGGACCTCAAAGACATCGGTTTTCTCGCCGATCCTTGTCGTCTCCGTGACGACGGAGGCCTTTGAAATCACAAATGCGCCGGTCTCAAGATAGCAGGGCGGCAGATACTGCCGGTTCAGCCGCTCCTTGTAATTCGGGACCTTCTTTCCGTCCTTCTCTCCCCAGGACAGATGCGGCTGATTAATCGCCGAAATCAGCGTATCGAGTCCGTTCTCGATACAGTAACTGATGGCCTTATCCAGCGTCTCAACCGTAAGGGTCGGCGACGTCGGCTGAAGGGTGACGATATAATCCCACTTCCTGTCCTTCGGTATCGCGTCATAAATTACGGAATCGAGCGTCACGTCGTCTCTCGTCAGCCGCTCTTCTCTCCATCTGCATCCGACGTTCATCTGGCCGGCGATAATGCCGACCGCAGTCGAGTCCGTGGATACGACGATGTCCGTGATATGCTTCGAACGCTTCGCGTTATTGATCGCATAATAAATAAGCGGATGCCCGCCTATAATTCTGATATTTTTATTCGGAATTCCTCTGGAACCGGCTCTGGCCGGTATAACTGCCAGAATGTTCATAACTGAGATTTTAATCCTCCTCTTAATACTCCGTTAAGAGTCGCTGATGATCTCTGAAAGCAGTTTGTGCTCCCCGTTCAGAACGACAAACTTCCTCCTCTTAAGATTCCGGAACTGGGGCGGATCGCTTATGTCGTCGATTACCGCGCCTCTTCCCTCCACCTGAGCTTCACGCAGGACCGTCGTGTGAAGACCGACGGCATATCTCGTCCTTCCGAGAGATTCTTCCATCGATATTTTTTTCGGATCCTCTATCATGTGAGCGTCAAAGCATTCGCTGATCAGCTCCAGATGGGAATACCTCGGATGGGGCCTGACAAGGCATTTTCTTCCGGATTCCTCAAGCTTTTTGAAAACCTCCGCCAGCTTTCTGACAGACGCGGTGCTTTCGCCGGAAAAATAATAGGTACAGAAATATTCCGGTTCCCGGTCTTCAAGATGCCATTTTTTCGTCAGCTTCTTCGGAACGGTGACGGTATATTTTCTGATTCTGCAGTTGAGGTCGTCCCGGAACATCCCGATATACATCCCGTCCCAGACGAAGAATTCCGAAAAATCCATGTAAGCCTGGATCATCTGAAGGAGATACTCGCCGTGCATAAATGAGACGAGCCGTCTTCCCGTCGACTCGTAGAGCTCGGTCAGAAGAGGTCCGGCAACATTCCGCTCATTGACGTAAACAGCGGTCACGGAGGGGTTGTATTTCCGGATATATCTCGAGTGGAGCGAGAGCTCCTTTAACACAAAAAGCCGGAAATAGAACTCGGTCGGATACCGTCTCGAAAGCTCGCTGTAAAGGGCATAAGCTTCGTCCGACAGTTCCCCGCATCCGGACGGAAGGGGGTCCGCCGCGATCATGTCCGGATAATCCGCAAGAAGCTCGGGCGGTATTACATCATGATAATCAACATCCTTCTTTTTTTCAAGAAGCAGCTTCGTCCCTGAAAGCGCGGGCAGCCTGCCCCGCGTATTCCGGATCACCGGTTTTTTCGCGGTAAGGTAGGCAAATGCGGCGGCATTCAGCATACGAGTCTTATTTGCCGGTACATACTCCAGACGGCAGCGGTACTTGTTGTACGCCTCTTCAAAGCGGTCCTTCGGCTCCGGGAGCGAGGCCAGGAAGCGCTCCCACGCATCCACATCCGGCTCGACCTCGGTATTTTTAATATCTCCGATGATAAAGCTTTTATAGATTTCCTTAATTCCCATAGCTGTTCATTATTCTCCGCGCGATTCTCCGGATACTCTCATAAAGAGTAACGGACGCGCTGAATCCGGTATCCTTTTCAAGAAGTGACGAATCGAGAGTCGTATCCGAAACGGCTTCCCCCGGCTCTTCGGACACGGAAACATCGATTCCGTATTCCTTCTGCATGACGTCCCGCACCGTCCCGGCTATCTCGGGAAGAGTATATCCCTTCTTCACGCCGAGGTTGTAAACCGGCTTCCACTTAAGCGGATCCGTCTGAATCAGCGACATGATTCCCTTTGCGGCGTCCTCCACATCAAGAAATCCGAAGATCTGCCCGCTTCCTTTGATCCGCAGTTCCCCGCCGGAGGCGGCATTTTTAACAAGCTTATTTGTGAGTCTTGCGTCAAACCCCGGTCCGATGAGGCTCGCCATTCTCACATTCGTGTAGGGGCGTCCTCCGGATGAAAGCTCCGTAAGGAGCTCCGACGCGAGCTTTCCTGCTGCGTACACCGATTCGACGGATACCTGCGCCTTCTCATCAGCTGCGCTCGTTCTTGAGGCACTGTAAACGCTCTGGGACGATATATTGATCACCCCGCGGAATCCGGTTCTGTGAGCGTCAAAAAGCGTATCCTTGATATACGCAAGTCCTTCCGCAATCTTCGGTCCGTCCGTATTTCTGGGATACGCGCAGCAGACAAGAATATCCTCTGTAAGCGCCCCGTCCGGCACCCTGCTTAGCGCATCCCTGTTTTCCAAAGTCAGGCGCTTCTCTTCGGGAAACATCTGCATCAGCTTTTCCCCGCCGGAGGTCAAAGCGGTGATCTCAAGTTCGCTGTTCCGAAGCAGGCAGGAAACCAGATTCGTTCCGAGAAATCCCCCCGCCCCGGTGATCCAGACTCTCATAGACAGACACTTTCTCCTTTGATCGTATAGTCAGACGGTTCGATGCCCGGCAGCATGAGCTCACGTCCCTCATCGGATACGATTTTCACCGTATCCTGGATCCGCAGCATTGCCTGCTGCATCTCTTCCGCCGTATCCGCCTCACCCAGAACTCTCAGCGTAATCTGCGCCAGCAGTCCTTTCATCTTCTCGGTAATTTCTTCTCCGGGATAATGCGCGATCACAGCGTCGATCACTCCCGGCATTTCCATTACTTCCTGAACTCCGTCAATACGGGCGATCTTTCCGGGACGCGCCAGACACGAAACATTGTAGGAATACTTCCCTCCGAGCATCGGATCGGCTTTTTCGGCCAGGTCCGGCTCTCCCATGCTTCCCGTCACGGCAAACTTAAGCATCATTGCCAGAGGATCATAGCCGCAGGCCGCCTGAAGATTCTTATATTCAAGCGAACCCGTGAGCCTGAATCCGATGTCATATACCAGGCAGAGACCGTCGACAATTTTGCACTGCATGAACATCATTCCGTCCCTGATCCCTACAGAGCGGAACATCTCCCGGACATGGGGCATCGTCTCGCTGATATAACGACCGGTCACGGCTGAAGGATAAGTATATCCTACGGGAAGGGGTATCACGCCCTCCTGATTATGCTTGACGTGACGGTTTCCGATCATCGCAAGATAGTATTCTCCGTCCTGGAAAACCCAAAACACCGTTGCTTCCTGTTCGTCAATATACTGCTCCACAAGTACGGTGCCTGTATGTGAAAATTCATTGGCATGGAAAAGCGCGCTCCTCAGCTCCTCCCTGTTTTCGCAGATCGTGATGCCCCGGGCGCCGCTGCTGTCCGCCGGCTTTACGAGAACCGGATAAACGATATTCTCCGTCGTCTCCTCAAACCGCGCCATATCCACTTCATATTCCGGAATGGTCGGAACGCCGAACTCCCGCATCAGCGCCTTGTAGCGGTCTTTATTGATGAAAATCTCGAACTGCTCCTTTGTGCCGTAGCAGGGAAGCCCTGCGCGGCTGCAGATATCAGCGTAATACGGAAGAAGAACATCCACGAATCCGGTGATGACGCCGTCATAGTGTTCTTCTTTTATAAGTTTTACGACTGCTTCAACGTCGGTCGTGCTGACCTGGTATGAAGCGTCAGCCAGCGCTTTCGCAGGAGATTTTTCCGGAGGATTGTAATCCGTCACCCCGACAAACATCCCCAGCTCGTGCGCCTTCCTCACAATTTCGCAGGAAATCCGCATCCCGCCGAGAATCAGCAGTCTTTTACCCTTAATATCCAGATTCATGTTCCAGCCTCTCACATATTATTATATCAGCGCCAGCACGGCATCCGCCACCCGCGCCATGTCTTCTTCATCATATCTCTGATCGCACGGAAGCGGCAGAACCGACTCCGCAAGCCTTCTGTCAACCGAATCCGCTTCTGTCTCAAGGACGACGTTCGGCCACAGAAGCGGCACATAGATCTTCTGTTCAATCAGCTTACGTCTGATCACAGGAGCGTCATTTACCATCAGCGGATAAGCAAAAGCCCCGGAAGGAACACGAAGCTTAAGCATATTGCGCTCCTTCAGTCTTTCATGAAGATACCGGAAGTTCGCTGTCCTTCTTTTCTCTACGCGCTCATAATCGATGGACCGGAGAAGATTCATCGTAAGAGCCGAGATTTTCTTTACCGGTTCATCCGCGAACATGGCATTGTTTTTCACATACCCGTCATAGTAGTCGGATGCTTTTCCCTCAAACCTGCCAAGCAGAAATCCCATCCTTCCGGCGGAAAAATCCTCGGGCAACGGCCTCTCAAGAGGGACATCCGTAGACAAAAAGGCGCCGTCAGGGACGCCGAAATACTTCCTGCAGGTGTAGATCGTGTCGATTCCGGAAACAGGCTCATCAAAATACGCCTGGGAATTGTCAAGAATTACTCTGCCGTACCGCGTTTTAAGAGCCGCAGCGTCACCGGCCGTCATCTGGCCGTAATAATTCACCGCGTACAGCCACTCGTCGCTTTTAAGTTCTAAATTCTGAGGGAGAAAAGACATTCCGGTGCGGTAATAGCAGATTCTCAGCTTCATTTTTTCGCAGAGTTCCTTTACGGATGCGCATAGAAAATACGGCAGTGCTATCGCACGGATTCGTTTTGTCTCTATAAGATAAGCCAGACCGCTGCGTCCGCAGTTGAGCCCGATCATTTCCTCGTGAAGGGCATGCCCGCCGCTGGTCTCAAATTCGATGTAACCCCCGATTTCTTTCATTTCGCCTTCCCGCTGCTGTGCCTTTCCGCCTTCCCGGTATCCTTTAAAACAGCCTCAATATAGCTGTCTTCAACCTGGTTCAGGTTGATCGCCTTCCCGTCCTTTGAATACCCCATGAAAATGCCTTTTTCCGATACCGTAGCCCGAGCCTCCGAGCTCTTTTTGTCGAGTGCGAATCTCACCAGCATGACGAGCTGCATGACGTCGGTTCTGAAGCTGATGTTTTCCACGTACCAGACGTCATTTTCAAACTGCTCCTGCCAGGTAAATACATGATTCCCGATACTTCTCGGCGGACATTCAAGGCCCGGCCTTGCCGCCAGCCTTGCCCTGTGGCGCCGGCTGTAGCGTTTTTCATATTCCGGAACAAGGGGTCTCGGTCCGATCAGGCTCATGTCCCCTTTGAATACGCTCCAGAAATTCAAAAGCTCATCAAGCGAGGTCTTCCTTACAAATTTGCCGAACTTCGTCACCCTTTTGGTTGCGGGGAGAAGTTCGCCGTTTTTGTCACGCTCGTTCGTCATGTTGCGGAATTTAATGATCCGGAATGTTTTTCCATATCTTCCAGTCCGTTCCTGGCTGAAAAAAATCGGTCTCCCGACATCAAAAAACGTAATAATTCCGATCAGCACATTGATCGGCAATGTAATCGTGAGCGCTGCTCCTGATACCAGGATATCGATCGCCCTTTTGACATATTCACTGTAAAATGTCTTCCGAACCGTCACCGGGGCTTCATTTTTATTTGTATCTTCCAGTCTGTCCTCTGCCAGACGGTCCGCGATGAGCCACCTCTGCTCTTTCGTCAAACTGCTTCGGTCCAAGCAACATCTCCTCCGGATTTAATAAGCCCAGCTCTCTCGCGGTCTTGGCAGCCGCGGGCAGCTGGGCTGGTCGTTTACGCCTTACCTGTAATTACATCACATATCATGTCGACGTCAGCAAGACTCAATTCCTCATAAATCGGTAATGTAAGGATATTAAGCGAGATATCGTGGGCAATCGGCGTATTTGTGCTGTTATAAACATTTCTGTATACTGCCAGTTCATTGATCGCCGGGTAGAAGTACTTTCTCGTATGGACGTCATGAGCAAGCAGTTCGGTGTAGATATCGTCGCGGGTTCTTCCGAACACCTTCGGTTCGAAGACCAGCGGGTAGTACGCGTAATTGTAAGTCGCGTCCGCATTGTTCTCGCAGAACCTGATTCCGGGAACTCCCCTCAGTCTTTCGTTGTATCTGTCGTAGACTTCCTTGCGCTTCATCATGCACTCATCGACACGTCTCAGGTTGCAGATTCCCATGGCCGCCCGGAACTCGTCGAGCTTCGCGTTTCCTCCGATGGAATCGACGATCTCAGCGCTGTGGATGCCGAAGTTCTTCAGCTCGTGAAGCGGCTTTCTCAGTTTCTCGTCGCGGAACGCGATCGCGCCGCCTTCGATCGAATTGAATACCTTAGTCGCATGGAAGCTGAACATCGTGGCGTCGCCGTAGTTGCCGATCCCTTTTCCTTTGTATTTTTCGGCAAAGGCGTGAGCGCCGTCATAAATCACTTTAAGATTGTGCTTCTTTGCGATCTGTTCGATCGCCTCGATGTCGCAGACATTTCCGTATACGTGAACCGGAAGGATTGCCACCGTATTGTCATTGATCAGCGGCTCAATCTTCGCCGGATCAATGGTGTAATCCTCAGGCTTGATGTCGCAGAAAACCGGATTTAATCCGTTCCGTACAATCGCATGCGTCGTGGAAACAAATGTAAAAGGCGTTGTAATAACCTCTCCGTGATCCTTCTTCAGGTTCATGGCCTGGATTGCAAGCTCCAGCGCCATGTGCCCATTGACAAACAGCGAAAGAAACGGCACATCAAGATATTCAATCAGCATACGCTGAAATTTTTTATATACAGGTCCCATGTTTGTGAGCATGTGGCTCTCGAATATGGGCCTGATTTCTTCTATATATTCCTCAAAAGCGGGCAAAGAGGACCGGGTTACGTTGATCGCCATGTTTCCTCCGATTATTCAGGCACGCAGTATAACACACAGATGAAGACCTGTGCTGTACGTGATTATACCTATTTTTAACGATATATTCAAGACCATAATACCGAATTCCACAGCCCTGTATTGAATTTTCGCAAAAAAATAAATTTTTGGTTGACATTCAGAAAGAATGTGCCTATAATCAGATTGTTCGCTTGAAGAAAAGCTTCAGCGTCGATGCGGAAGTGTCGGAACTGGCAGACGAGCAAGACTAAGGATCTTGTGCTGGCTACAGCGTGCGGGTTCAAGTCCCGCCTTCCGCACGAAGCAGGAAACCGCCATTTCAAAGGAATCCTTTGAAACAGCGGTTTTTTTGTTTCTCAATATATGAGAATATTCTCAGTATATGAGAAATTTCTCACTATATGAGAATGGATTATTCCACGGAATTATTCCACGTTTTACAGCCCCAGAATATCCGCCCACATCTTCTGTCCGCACTGCCCGTCACTCTTGCCGTTCGTGCCGACATCAACGCCGTGCTTCCGTCTTCGGGCCTGATAGACGCAGATCGCATATACGGTGTTGTCATCGCACACG
>CADBRO010000199.1 GCA_902797075.1 uncultured Lachnospiraceae bacterium | reverse complement strand
TCTGGGAAATCAACTATCGTGGAAACCTGATTTTCAAGGAGCAGGCGGAGCGGCAGGCTGCTGAGAAGAGGCTGCATGTGGAAGACGGCTGGATTTATTTCATTCACGGATGGACACAGGTGGTCGCCGAAGTGTTCCACATCCGGATCGAAGGAGATGTACTCACTCATCTGAGTGATATCGCCAGATCATAACGCGGCACAAGTGAAGAACTGTTATAAAACTGCACGGAATCAGGGAGGAAAGAGATGAACAATTTTGACTGGGATAAGGGTTTTTGCCTCGATTTTGACCTGGAAACCGCATTTTCAAAAACAGCAGAGGCAACGAAGAGACGTCTCTCCCAGATGAAAGGAATGTTCTGCGATATCAGGGCTACAGAGAAGATTCTCGAGAAGGAAGATCCGGTGATTTATGAGTTTTACGAGCTTGGCTGTCCCGAGAGAGCGGGAGATCTCGCTTTCGGAACCACGATACTCTATCCGGGAAAAGTCGGCAGTGAATACTATATGACGAAGGGGCATTTCCATACAATTCTTGATACGTCTGAGGTGTATTACACACTGGATGGCGAGGGATGCATGGTCATGGAGAATATGGAAGGCGATACGATGGAGAGACCTCTCCGGAAAGGCGAGGTGCTCTATGTCCCAAGAAGCTATGCTCACCGCATGGTCAATACAGGTGATACTCCGCTCCGCACTTTCTTTGTATTCCAGGCGGACGCCGGACATGATTACGGAACGATTGAAACAAAGGGCTACCGGAAGCTGATCGTAGAAAAGGACGGTAATCCTGCAGTAGTGGATAATCCGAGATGGATCTGATAAGCGCATTACCATCATAAAGAGCGAATGATGTAAGGAAGGAGCAGCGGAAATGGCGGACAACAAGAAAAAACTGATTCTGGCGCACGATCTTGGCACAAGCGGGGACAAAGCATGTCTGTTTGACACGGAGGGGAATTTCCTGGCGGAGGCATACACTGAATATCCGACATATTACCCGCAGGAAGGCTTTATCGAGCATGACCCGACAACCTGGTGGGAAGCGGTAAAGAACTCCTCCAAAGAAGTCGTTAAAAATGCGGATGCTAATCCGGCAGACGTGAAGGCGATTTCCTTCTCGGCGCACGGTATGGGTGTGATTCCGGTTGACAGGGAAGGAAACCTCCTGGTTGACCGCGTCATGATCTGGAACGACTCAAGAAGCACGAAAGAAGCGGAATATATCGTAAATACCGTCGGCGAGAGAAGACATTATGAGATGACCGGCAACAGCTTCGATCTCGCGCTTTATCCAGCGGCAAAGATCCTTTGGCTGAAGAGAAACATGCCTGAGGTTTATGACAAAACATGGAAATTCCTCAGTACCAAGGAATATCTGATTCACAAGATGACCGGATTCATCCGCTATACGGATTACGGAGAAGCGGGAATGAGCGGTCTCTATAATCTGAATACCCATGAATGGGATGAGGAACTGCTTCGCGTATCAGAAGTGGACCGCGACAAGCTGCTCGAACCGGCTGACTCCACACAGGTAATGGGTGAATTGACAAAGGACGCAGCAGAGCAGATGGGGCTTTGTGAGGGAACGAAGGTTGTTCTTGGATCCTGGGACAATTACGCGTGCGCGACAGGAGCGGGAGTTCGGGGCGGAAGCATGCCGGTATGCCTTGGTACCGCGGGATGGCTCGGAGTTAACCACAGTGCTCCGATCATGACGCCGGACAATATGACGAACGTGGTCTACGTCGGAAATGATACGTATTTTACCAGCATTCATTCGCATTCCGCGGGAGCGTCCTATGACTGGGTCATCCGGAATCTCTGCGGCAGCCTGGAAAAATACGAGAAGCCGCTGGCGAAAGCCGAAGAACTTGCATCGAAAGTAAAGCCGGGTTCTGACAAGCTGTTCTTCCTTCCATCGATGTTCTCCGGAAATACATTCTACTCAAGCTCAGCGCTTAACGGAAGCTTTGTAGGTTTTAAGATGCTTCAGGATACCGGCCATGTTATCCGCGCAGCTATGGAGGGCGTCGGTTTTGACCTGATGATGGGAGCGAATCTCTTCCGTGAAGTCGGAGCCATGCCGGAGCAGTGCAACCTGATCGGAGGCGGTGCGCACAGCGGACTCTGGGGACAGATCATTGCTGATATGTTCCAGTCAAGGATGATGCGTCCGAAGAATCTGCAGTATATCGGCGCTCTCGGCGCAGCAATTATTGCCGGCGTCGGTACAGGGCTGTTTGAGAACTTCGAGATGGCTCTCGAGATCACAAAATCGGACAATATCTCAGTTCCGGATCCGGAGACAGGAGAAATCTATCAGAAGCTTCTTCCGGTGTATAAAGAGTTTTACGAAGCGCTTCTTCCGGTTTACAGGGATCTTCAGAAGATCGAACTCTGAAATGCTTTTTAAGAAAACGGAGACATGCGTATGAGTGATACAAAGAAAAAAAGCATTAAAGATATTCTGAATTTCAGAGAGGCCGGCGTCCTGATCGCGCTGATTATTCTCTGCGCGGTTATCGGAATTATGAATCCGGTGTTCTTCAACGCCAGAAATATCATTAAGATTCTCCGGCAGTTTTCAGCGATCGGTATCATAGCGGTCGGAGGCGGTTTTGTCATCATCACCGGAGGTATCGATCTTTCAGTTGGCAGCTTTATGGGATTCGGTGCTGTCGGAATCGCAAAGCTCATTTCCATGGGAGTGCCTCCGATTGTCGCACTGATCATGATTCTGGCTATCGCAGGTATGTGCGGCCTGGTTTCAGGCGTCATTATCGTAAAGGTCGACCTGAACCCGTTCATTGTTACATTGGCCATGATGAATATCATGTCCGGGGTTACCTACCTTCTTTCCAACGGAATACCGATTGCATTCAACAATTATCTTAATTTCCTTGGAAGAGAGTTTATGACGATTCCGGTATCGATTTTCGTGATGATTATCATCATGATCATCGGACATATCGTCCTCTCAAAGACGGAATACGGCAGACAGGTTTACGCAGTCGGCGGAAACGCGATGTCGGCCCGTCTGTCGGGAATCAATGTTGATAAGGTGAAGTGCAGTGTCTATGCGATGACAGCGGTCCTCGCCGCGCTTTCAGGCGTGATTACCTGCGCGAATCTGAATTCCGGAGACGTCTCCACCGGATCCGGTTACGAGCTGAACGTAATAGCGGCCTGCGCGATTGGCGGATGCAGCTTAAGCGGCGGCGAAGGATCGATTCTCGGCGTGTTTATCGGAGCGGCAATCCTCGGCGTCATCAAGAACGGATTCGTTCTTCTTATGATACCGGCTTCCTGGCAGACGATAACCATCGGCATTGTCATTATTCTGGCGTGCACGCTTGACAGGATCAAACACTTAAGAAGCGAGGGATGATTATGAAAGATGTGATCTTATCTGTACAGCATCTTTCAAAATCGTTTCCTGGAACGAAGGTGCTGGACGATATCAATATTGACTTTCGAAGAGGCGCAGTTCACGCGATCTGCGGAGAAAACGGAGCAGGCAAGTCCACCTTCATGAACATCATCTTCGGAGTGTATCAGGATTACAGTGGAACTCTTCTCTGGGAGGGGAAGGAAACCAGGTTCGGATCTCCCCTTGAGGCGGAAGCCGCCGGAATCGCGATGGTTCATCAGGAGAATTCACTGATCCCTTATCTTTCCGTGATGGATAACATTTTCCTCGGCCATTATCCGAAAAAGGGCGTTTTCATTGATAAGAAAGCTCTGAAGGAAAAAGCCGTGAAGCTGCTTGATGAGCTTGGAATCACCGGAATCGCTCCGGAGAAGATTGTAAATACACTGTCCGTGGCGCAGAAGCAGCTGGTAGAGATCATCAAGGCTCTGTCCCTTGACGCGAAGCTTCTTATGCTGGATGAGCCGACTGCTTCGCTTACACTGAAGGAAACCGAGTATCTGATGGACATTATCCGTCAGCTTCGGGAAAAGGGTGTCGCGATTGTCTATGTATCGCATCGTCTGGAAGAGGTATTTGAAATTGCGGATGAGATATCGGTGCTTCGGGATGGGCAGATGGTAAAGCATCTGGACAGAGATCAGTTCAATTATGACGAAGTGGTCTACCACATGATCGGAAGGAAGCTGCAGGACTTCGACCGCGAGGGTGAAGACAACCGGGATCTTATGCACAGCGGCGAGGTTCTGCGCGTTGAAAGCCTTTGCCGGAAAGATGAACTCAGAGATATCTCCTTCTCGGCAAGAAAGGGAGAGGTCCTCGGTTTCGGAGGCCTGGTCGGAGCAGGAAGATCGGAGCTCATGGAAGCGCTGTTCGGTTTTGACAGGTATACCTCAGGAAAGGTTTATATCGACGGAAGGGAAGTCGAAATCCGGTCTCCTAAACAGGCGATTAAAGAAGGGCTCGCGCTGGTCCCGGAAGAACGCAAGCAGAAAGGAATTATAGCCTGTCTCTCGGTGATGGAAAACATCAACGTGGTTTCCTATAAGGATCTGAAAAACGGCAGGCTGATCAGCAGGCAGAAGGAACGGAGATCCGCGCAGGAATATGTGGGAAGCCTCAGGATCAGAACATCTTCCATCATGAAGCGGATAGGCCAGTTGTCCGGAGGAAACCAGCAGAAAGCGATTCTTGCCAGATGGCTCAGGATGAAGCCGAAGATACTGATTCTCGACGAGCCGACGCACGGCATCGATATCGGCGCCAAGGAGGATATCTACAAGATGATCCGTTCCCTCGCGCAGGAAGGAACGACGATACTTCTGATCTCCTCCGAGATGGGAGAGCTGATCCGCCTGAGCGACAGAGTGATTGTTATGAGGGAAGGCGAAGTCAAGGGATGTCTCGATAAACATGAGATGTCACAGGAAAGTATTATGAAACTTGCGATATGACGCGCGGGTTTTGTGATAAACATTTTTCATTAATAACAAGGAGGAAAGGACATGAAACGGGCAATTAGTTTAGTAGCAGCCGCAGCTCTTACAATCAGCACGCTCTTTGGCGGAGTGAGCGCATTTGCCGCAGGATTTGATTATCCGCAGGTCGGTGAGGAAGAGAATGCGAAATTTGTTGAGCAGGAGCCGGAAGAACCCCTGAAATTCGCGTTTATTGGCTTCGCGAACAATTCATACTGGGATCTGATCTATCAGGGCGTCGATGCAGCTGTGGCCAACCTTGGGGAACACAACGTAACCGTCGACAAGATCAATCTCGGAAGCGATATTACAGCCGATGCGCTCAACGGCGCGCTTGAATCCTGCGAGTCACAGGGCTATGACGGAATCGTCTTTACCTGCTTTGTATCCGGCTGTGAGAACTATATCAATTCACTTGTAGATTCAGGATGCCCGGTTGCAATTATCGGTGGCGATGCAGGTGAGTGCGAGCGCTTCTGCTACATCGGCCAGGACAATGAACAGGCAGGACTTACTGTTGCTGAAGAGATCGACAAGCAGCTCGGCGGCGAAAAAGGCGCGAAGTTTGCCGTTATCACAAGTATCTTTTCTATGACCAATATTGAGACAAAGAGAAATACCTGCATTGAGTACCTTGAGAGCAAGGGCTATGAATGCGTCGGTTCCTATGAGGCTCATGACTCCGCAGATGAGACATATTCACTTGCTGACCAGCTGATCACAGCAAATCCGGACCTCAAGGCGATCTACTGCACAGCGGGCGGAACTTATGGCGCTCCGAAGGCCATGGAAGACAACGGCGCTACGGGCGATGTCTTCGTGATCGGACATGACGAGACTGCCGAAAACCTTGAATATGTGCGCAAGGGAGAGCTTTCCGTTATCGGACAGAACCCGACGGGATATGCGTATGACGCATTCGTATATCTGTACAACAAGGTCGTCGCAGACCAGGATCCGGAAGAAGAAGTTATGGCATCCCTGTCCATGATCATTGATAAGGACAATGTTGATGAGCTTTTCCCGGCTGAATAATTAAGTTGTTTTCCTGCCCCCGGTATTCGGCTTCTTCCGCCGGACCCGAGTTCGGCATCATTCGCTCAAAAGCCACGCGGATGCCGGGGGCATTTTATGCGATAAAAACCGGCGGTAAAGCATAAATAAGGAGGATAAAGGCATATGAAGATGACAAAGGTGGATCATCTGGGAATCAATACGCTCGATATAGAAGAATCTGTAAAATACTACACCGATATGTTTGATTTCAGGGAGACAGGCCGCGCGGATATGGGCCCGCTGACCCTGGTTTATATGGAAAATCCGGAAGGAATCGTGCTTGAGCTGTATGATCTCCGGGGAAATGTTATTCCAGGAGAAAGACCGGAAGCACTTCAGGGATTCCGCCATGTTGCTTTTTTTGTCGATGACATAAAAGCGTGGAATGAGCGTCTGAAAAGTAAAGGCGCAGAGTTTACGATGGAATTGACAAGAATGCCTCAGATCAAGCGTGACGGAATCCTTGTTAAGGATCCGAACGGATACATTATCGAACTGACGGCTGAATATAAATAAAAAATATAATTAAGGAGACAGAAGTTTGGTATGAACGCATATGAAGCAGCACAATTAATTGACATCAGTTATGTAAGGACTCCCCACGGCAGAAAAGAAATCGACGAGCTGGTGGCGCTGGCAAAGCAGTACCATTTTATCAATGTACATGTTCTTCCGAACTGGATCTCGACGCTCGCGCCGATGATTAAGGATATTCCGGACGTATTCGTAGGATCCCCCTGCGGTTTTCCGGGAGGCGGACACGCAACGGAGGTAAAAATCGCCGAAGCGCAGCAGATGATACGGGACGGTGTGGAAGAGATGGACATCGTCATGAATGTCGGACGGTTTAAATCGGGTGAATATGATTACGTTCTCAATGAGCTGAAGCAGATCATCGCCCTTAAGAAGGATTACATGAAGACGAAAGTCATCATTGAGCTGAACTGCCTCACCGATGACGAGCTGCCGAAGGCATGTGAGATTGTCATGGCATCCGGAGCGGATTTCCTTAAGACCGGAACCGGCTGGGTACCGGGAGACGCCAATATCGAAAGAATCCGCAAAATAAAGGATATTGTCGGCGACCGCATTAAGATCAAAGCCGCCGGCGGAGTCAGAACGAGAGAGGATTTTGACAAGCTCGTCGAGATCGGAGTTGAGAGGATGGGCATCAACACAAAATCCGCAGTGGAAATCGTAAAGACATTTGAGTGATGGAGAGGGCTATGGAAGGCAAATATATTGAAAGCAGAATTTATGAGACGCCGAAAACCTATGATTCGGTGAAATGCCTCTGCCTCGAGGCGATCCGCGACGGATTTGCGTCCGTACAGGTATTCCCTTCGATGATTGAGCTCTGCAAAAAGACGCTTAGAGGAAGAGATGTCTGCATCAGCGCACTGATTTCTTATCCGCACGGGGACTTTACAGTCGAACAGAAACTGGCTGAGGCCAGGGAAGCAGCAGAAAAAGGCGCTGGAGCGGTTGAAGTGGTCATGAATACCAGAGAGGTAAAGAGCGGTAATTACGACTACATTTTAAATGAGATGAAAACGCTGCGGGAAGGGCTTCCGAAAGAAATTATCGTAAAGTTCAACATAGAAATCGAATGCCTGACAGAAGAGGAAGCGAAAAAGACTGCTGAAATCGCCCGGGAAGCGGGAATCGACTATATCAGTACATCAACGGGGCTTTACCACGCGTTGGACGAAAACAGAAATGACGTCGAGCTGACAGCGTCGCCGGCAGAAGTGAAGCTTTTAAAAGAAGCGTCCGGAGGAGCCGTAAAGATTCAGTCCGTCGGATATATCAGGACACCGGAGCTTGCGGAAGAGCTGATCGCGGCCGGCGCGGATCTCATTTCCACGGAATACGCGTCCTGCGTCATGGGCGAATAAGAGAGGGGGAAAATCAGTATGTATGATAAAGAAATGTATGAACGGGCGTGCCTTTCTCCGTTTCTTGATTTTTGTCCGAATGACATCATCGAAAAAGAGATCAGGGACGGGTTCAGACATAATGTCCGTTCGATTATCGTAGGGGCATATCAGGTCCCTCTGCTTAAAAAGATTAAAGAGGAATTTCCGGACACCCAGACGCGCATCGGTATGACCTGTTCATATCCGTTCGGCGGCATGACCACGGAAACGAAGGTGCGCCAGGCTCTTTACGCCTGTGAGATGGGACTTGATGAGATTGACGTAGGTATTAACATCAGCGCGCTTCTTTCCGATGACTGGGATACGGTGGAAAAGGATCTGAAGGCTGTGATTGATGCGGTTGACGGAAGACTGAATATCGCTCCCGTCAGCTGGCTGGTGAAATTGAATCTGGCCCAGATCGACAGGCTCTGCGAGCTCTATATCCGTCTTGGACTTAAGACCCTTAAAACAAGCGCGGGACTTCATTTCGGAAGCATGAAGGTCGAGCACGTTGATTATGTTTACAAGCATTTCGGCGATAAACTCAGCATCGAGGTGGCAGGACGCTGCAGGACAAGAGAAACGGCGGAAGCGATGCGCGAAGCCGGCGCCGAATACTTCCACATGAGCCAGTGGCGGAGAATCTGCGGCGGAGAGCAGGATTACGCGTTTAATTACCTGACGAAGGAAGGCGGATACCAGGCTTACCGCGACAGGGACAAATAAGAATGAAGTATCGTCTCGTGATCTTTGATATGGACGGGACATTTGCTGATTCCCGTTCGTATCACGCGCATGTGTTCTATGAATTTCTAAAGGCCGAGCACAAAGAGGTGGACCTTGAGACCTGCCGCCTGCTTGTGGGGAGGACTGTGAAGCAGATTTTTGACGCGGTCGGAGTGCCGCCCGAAAAGCAGGAGGGCATGTATCCGAAGCTTGACGGGTATTACAGCAGGTTCGGACCGAAGTTTATCGATGTGGTAACCTCTCCGGACGGATTTAAAGAGCTGCTTGTTACTCTCGGGAAAAAGGAAATCAGACGTGCGGTTGTGACGAATTCCATCGGGTATGTCATGAATCAGTTTCTTGCGAAGCTGGAGCTTAAGGAACTGTTTGACGTGACCCTTGGCGCTGACGCGCTTTCGGAAGGAAAGGAAGCCAGGTGCCGCACACTGATGGAAAGTATGGGAGTCCTTCCGGAAGAAACGCTGATTGTCGGCGATTCGGAGAGCGATATCGAGCTTGCCATAAGACTTGGAACGGATTCGTGTTTTGCAGCGACGGATATCGCCTGGTTCAGGGACAGAAATTACATACAGAATCAACTCCGGCCTACGATGACGGCAGCGGATTTTGCAGACTTGGAAAGAATGTTTGGTGAAGAGAAATGACAATGAATATTTTTGACAGAATCGAAGAACTGAGGATTGTTCCCGTCGTCAAGCTCGACCGGGCGGAAGATGCAATAAATCTCTGTGGTGCTCTGCTGAAGGGAGGACTTCCTGTCGCTGAGATCACATTCCGTACCGACGCGGCGGAAGAGGCCATCCGGCTTGCTTCTGAGGCGTTTCCGGATATGCTGATCGGTGCCGGAACGGTTGTGAATACGGACCAGGCGAAGCATGCTGTCGCTGCAGGAGCCAAATTTATCGTAACGCCGGGATTCTCCGAAGCCGTAACAAAGTGGGCAGTCGGGAATAATATCCCTGTCTTCCCGGGAACCAGCACGCCGACCGAGATTATGATGGCGATGGAATACGGCATTAAAGTCGTAAAATTCTTTCCGGCGGCACAGTACGGCGGACTCAAGACGCTGAAGGCGCTTGCAGCCCCGTATCCTTCGATGCGCTTCATGCCGACCGGAGGAATCAATGCCGACAACCTGCATGAATATCTCGCATTTGACAAAATTATCGCCTGCGGCGGCAGTTGGATGGTAAAGGACAGTCTGATCCATGAAGGCAGGTTTGATGAGATTGAGAGGCTGACAGCGGAAGCGGTCGCGCTCGCAAAGATTAAACGGGAGGCGTAAAGATGAAAATTCTGGTTACGCCCACATCCATGCAGCCTGGGAAAAATGAAGATGCGCTGAAGCCTTTGAGGGATTTTGCAGATGAACTGGTATTCAATGAGACCGGGCGGCCGCTCACGGAAGACGAGCTGATTCCGCTTCTTAAAGACTGTGACGGTTATCTGGCAGGACTTGACTTTATCACGGAGAAAGTCCTTAAATCCTGTCCGAAGCTGAAAGCCATCTCGCGCTACGGCGTCGGATTCGACCGAGTCGACGTAAACGCCGCAAAGGAGTGCGGTATTATGGTGGCCAATACCCCCGGGGTAAACGCTGTTGCGGTCGGTGAGCTTGCTTTCGGACTGATTCTGGCGGCAGCAAGGAAAATCCCTTATCTGGATCGCTCCACAAGAGAGGGAGGATGGATCCGTTCCACGGGGATGGAGCTCCGCGGAAAGACGCTCGGGATCTGCGGACTCGGTGCGATCGGAAAGGTTGTCGCAGAGTGCGGACAGGGCTTCGGCATGACCGTACTGGCCTACGATCCGTATATCAACCTTGATTACTGCAGGGAGCACGGCATCGAAAGCGTGACTTTTGAAGAGCTGATGCATCGCTCAAATGTCGTGAGTCTTCACCTTCCACTTCTTGAGAGTACGAAGCATATGATAAATGCGGAGGCGATTTCCTGCCTTCCGGACGGGGCCATCCTTGTAAATGCTTCCCGCGGCGGCATCATCGACGAAGACGCTGCGTATGAAGCCTTAAAGAGCGGCAAGCTCGGAGGCCTGGGACTGGATGCCTTCGAGAATGAACCTCCGAAGGGATCAAAGCTTTTTGAACTTGAAAATGTAGTGGCGACGCCACACACCGGCGCCCACACAAAAGAGGCAACGCAGAATATGGCTGCTCTATCGGTGAAAAATCTCATCGAAATGCTCGGAAGCGGCAGCTGCAAATACATAGTGAACCGGTAAATCACAGGGGGCTGTTGCATTAGCTGTAAAATTCAGTGAAATGCCAGCCCTTTTTCCGATCCCTGACTAAAAGGGCTGACCTCGCGTCAGCCCTTTTTATGCGGACAGAGGGCGGCTTCAGGCAGCGAAGCGGATATTGTTTAAAGGTTTTCTGCCGTTTATAATGAATCTGTGGTGCAGATGTATTTTCAAACACGGAGATGCCGGACGAAGAAAATGAATTGCCGTCGGCGGGTTTGCGCAGTATTTCGTATTGGAAGTGGAAGAGAAGAATCAGATGACAAAACTCGGCATTTTATCGGATACTCACGGGCTGCTGAGGCCGGAAGTAAAGGAAGCGCTCGAAGGCTGCTGCGCCATTTTCCACGGAGGCGATATCAACCGCGCAGAAATCCTGGATCAGCTGAAAGAAATCGCGCCTCTTTACGTTGTGCGCGGAAATAACGACAAGGACTGGGCGGAGGATATCCCGTACGTTCTCGAGGCGGAGATCGAAGGGCTCCGCGTCTGCATGGCTCATAAGAAAGGGGATCTTCCGGAGGATCTTATCGGATATGATCTTGTGATCTGCGGACACACGCACAAGTATGAGGAGCGGCAGCTGCCGCATGGAGGAATCCTTCTTAATCCGGGCAGCTGCGGACCGCGCCGCTTTCATCAGGAGATCACGCTGGCTGCGGTTTACGCGGACGGCGGGACAGTTGATAAAATCGAAAAGATCGAAAAGATCGTAATCCCGCATGAGGGACGGATGCCGGAAAAGCCGGCCGGGGACATGCGATCGGTTATTGAACGCGTGACGAAAGATGTGCAGCGCGGGAAATCCGTGGAAGAAATCGCGGCGGAGCGTAAGATAGAAAGAGATCTTGCGGAAGAGATCTGCAGGCTGTATCTCACGCATCCGGGCGTTGATACTGACGGGATCATGACGAAGATGGGACTCTGAATAAACGCGAGGTGGAGATGATCTATACAGGCTGTCACCTGTCCGTGAAAGACGGATATCTGGCGATGGGCGAGACGATGAGCCGGTTCGGCGGAAATACGTTCGCGTATTTTACGCGGAATCCGCGCGGAGGAAAGACGAAACCGGTCATACCGGAAGACGCCGCGGCGCTGCGGGAATATCTGGAGAGGGAACATTTTGGCCCTGTGGTTGCGCACGGGAGTTATACGATGAATCTGTGCTCCGCAAATGCGGAAACCCGCGCAAACGGACTGGATATGCTCCGCCAGGATCTTCTCCGGATGGAGCTTTTTCCCGGAAATCTCTATAATTTTCATCCAGGTTCTCATACCGGCCTTGGCACGGAAAAAGGAATCGGACTCATCGCCGATGCGCT
>CADBRO010000198.1 GCA_902797075.1 uncultured Lachnospiraceae bacterium | reverse complement strand
GAACTGAAAACCGGTCTTCTGGCCGCGATCGTGTTCCCGGTGGTTATGCTTATCGGACTTACCGGTCTTTCGGGGGAAAACGCCGGGAGAGCTTAAAACACCGGAATCTCTTGAACCGTGTGATCAGTCCCCCGCCTCAACGCCGCAGAGGCGTAGGTGGGGGTATAGGGGGCTGATCGTCTCAGCGGGGGGGGTAAAGCCCCCGCTGAGATGCCGCTGTAAGCGGCCACGGTTCACGAGCTAGTAGCGCAGCGGATTGCGCGTGTCCGCTTTACAAGGCGGTTTTTCTTTGTTAATGTATACAAGAAACAATGCGGCAACAGCTTAGTATGATCCGGAAGGTGCTCTTATGACGAAAGAACCTGACAAGACATCAAAGGCTCTCAGCCTTTCCGTCTATAAGAAAATACTCGATAAACTGATTTCCTGTGAATACGCGCCGGGCTCGCAGATCAACGAGATGCAGCTGGCCGAGGAATACAACGTCAGCAGAACCCCGGTCCGCGAGGCTGTCAACCGCCTTGAATCCCAGGGATATCTGAAGGTCCTCCCGAAAAAAGGGATTTATGTCAATGACATTACGATTAAGGACGTGCTTCAGGTGTTCCAGGTCCGGATTGAGATGGAACCCATCGCGCTCAGGCTGTCTGCGCCTTACCTTGATATCGAGAAGCTGATCGACCTTAAGCAGAAATATATCGATTCAAGAGACAGCAATATGGATTACCTGACGCATTACTACATCGATATGGAGATGCACCATTACTTTGTGGATCTGTGCGGGAACCGGTATATTATCGAGATGATGAACCGGGTGCTGAACGATAACTTAAGAATTACGATTGAAAGCAAGCAGGATCACGTACTCGTGCATGACGCAAATCAGGAGCACATCGATATTCTGGACTGTCTGATCCGTCAGGAACCGATTGAACATGCGATGGAGCTGCTTGAAAAACACCTCCGGATCTGCTGTCTGGTGGCGCTTGAACGAAACAGAACGAATGCGAAGGAGAGAGGAAAACTCCCTGTCTGAACGTGGAATGAGATAAAATCAATATAAGGTAATAACAGCCCGGCGTGTCGGAAGAAACGATGCGCCGGGCTGTTGTTGTATACATTAAAGACCAAAAGAGACGAAATGACGGGTATAAATGCCGAAATACTGGCTGGCTCTGATATTGAACGTATACAACAGACGGAAAAGCGTTTGTAAAAAGTCAACAAAAACCGGCCAGATGTTTCATAAGATATCCCAGATTGACTTTTGTTGGATACAACTGATATCCTATATTCAACAAGGGGATATAAAAGAAATAACGGAATTCAGAGCTGCGTTTGTATGCTTGATGTATACAACGGTAGAGAAACGGAGCGTTTATGAGTCATTTTCAGGAAAAAATACGTTTTGGCTTCAGCCCGTCAATGCTGTTTCCGGAATCCTTTGAGTCGGACGATGTACTTGCGGCGGCTTATTTGGCAGCCGCTCAGCTCCCGGAATTTGAAGCTCTCGAAAGCTTTCTTCCGCACGATGGTTCAAAGAGGTCGCGCATCCTTGGAATCATCCGGGACGCGGGGAAAGTTCTGAATTACAATACGCCGGGCTATTTTCAGATCGACGGGGAATTCAATCTCTGCAGCGATGATGCATCCATCAGAGAACACGCTTATGAAGAGATGCGCAGGCATCTTGATTATGCGGCGCAGGCAGAGTGCCCCATATTTATCGTGACAGGAAGCAAAGACAAGGGAGAAGAGCTCCGTCCGGAGCTTCTTAAGCGCTACGGCGAGTTTTTCCTGCGTTTTTGTGAGGAAGCCGCGCAGTATCCGCTGCGGATTCTTCTGGAGCCGATTGAGCGCCGCAGGTTTAAGGAGCTCATCCTCGGACCCACGAAGGAGTGCGCGGAGTTCATCCGCAGTATGCGCGCGCAGGGTGCGGATAACTGCGGACTGATGATGGATGTCGCACATCTTCCCCTGATGGAAGAGGTCATGGAGGATGCGATCCGCGACTGCGGAGACATCGGGTTCGAGCATGTCCATCTCGGAAACGCGGTCCTTGCTGAAGACAGCGCGTTCTACGGCCACACACATCCGCCTCTCGGCGTACACAAGGGACAGTTCTCTCAGGACGATCTTGCGCATCAGTTTGAGCTTTTTGAAAAATGCGGTTTTATCGGGGATGGAGAAACGAGAGCAAGCATGTCGCTTGAAGTAAGACCTTACCCGGGAGTTTCTGAAATAACCAGTATCAGGGCAATGTATGAACAGTGCGTTTCGGCGTTTTACGCCGGTACGGACAGGTAAAGGCTGTTTTCCGCGGGACTGGAAGAAGGAATCGGGGCGGCATCGAATCAGACCGCGGCGGTCCTTTGGGAAAACGGCATATGAAACGGCAGCGAGGCGGGTTGAGAGTATCCGCTTTACTGGATAAAGAGGCTGCAGTAACAGTATTTCCGAAAGAGGAGGAAGAGCAATGATGAAGAAGGTATTAAAAGGACTTCTCGCATGCGCAGCAGTGGCGTCCATGATGGTATCAGTGGCCGCCTGGGGAGAGGAATTAACCCCGATCGACAACTATCCGGCAAAATCCCTGCAGATTACGGTTCCGCCTTCAGCGGGCGGCGGCACTGACGTTCTGATCCGTGCCATGGCTCCGAAGATGGAAGAGTATCTCGGCGTTCCGGTAACTGTCGTCAATAAGTCCGGCGGCGGATGCGCGATCGGTTTCGCGGCAGGCGCACAGGATCCCAACGACGGCTCCTGCATCACAGCGGGTGTTGCTGAGCTTCTCGGCCTTCCGTATACAACGAGCTTTGAGTACACATATCACGATTTTGAACCGATCTGCAACTTCAACTCCTGCTACGGCACGATCTGCGTTCCGAAGAATGCTCCGTACGACACGATTGAAGACTTCATTGCTTATATGCAGGAGAATCCGGGAACACGCTTCGCCAACTCAGGTATCGGCGGCCCGTGGCACATTCTTGCTTCTGAATTCGCAGAAGACATCGGTGCAGAAGTTGTTCACGTTCCGTGCGACGGCGGCGGCCCGGCAGCTACAGCATGCGCAGGCGGCAACGTCGAAGCGGTCAATGTCTCTGACGCAGAAGTTAAGACCTATGTTGATTCTGACCTTCTCAAGATGCTCCTTACATTCAGCCCTGTCAGACTTGAAGGCTATCCGGATGTTCCGACAGCTGAAGAGAAGGGTATCCGCGGCGCAGACGTCGTCGTTTTCCGCGGCTTCCTCGCTCCGGTCGGCACGCCGCAGGAGGCAAAGGATGCTGTCGATGCAGCAACGCGTTATGCTCTTGCTGATGCGGAAGTTCAGGAATTCATGGCAAACAATATGTACACCAACAACTATCTCGATGCAGAAGGCTTCCAGAAGATGCTTGACGAGATGGATGCAGTTATCGCTGAGCAGTGCGACATCCTTGGCATCAGCAATGCTGCCTGATCATGAAAATGGCTTTCGTATGACACAGTTCCTTTAAAGACTGTAGAATCTTACGTAAACGAGGGGCTGCGAAAGCAGCCTCTTTTTTCAACAGTGGAGAACTTATATGAAAAGAATATCCGATGTGATATCGATTATCTTTATCGCTGTTGCCGTTGCATTCTTCGTGATATCGAATTCATTTCCGGCAGGATCCAACGGCGCAGTGGGACCGGCGTGGTTCCCGCGCATCATGTGCGTGATTATTATTATCCTCTCCGTCATCAACCTGGTGACGACGACACTGGCCGACAAAGAATTATCTGAAGAGGAGAGGGCTGCGGACAGACAGAAGACAGCGAATATCTTCTCGAAGGACAATCTGATTGTCTGGGTTACGGTCGGTGCGACACTTGTCTATGTTATCTGCATTCAGAAGCTTGGATTCGTGGTGAGTTCAATTGCCTATATACTCATTATGAATTTCTACTATAAGGTTCCGAAGATCAGCAGGATTGCAGCGGTCGTGATTCCGTTCGCGGTAACCGGAGTGCTCTATTATGTGTTTACGAACCTGCTTCACGTGGTTCTTCCCTCCGGTATTCTCATCTGAAATTAATCTCTGACGCAGATATCTTAATGACTGCAGTCGCGGGATAAATGCGTATAGTGAAACTTTTCTCTGAAATGGGATTACTAAACCTATAACAGAAAGGATGTACACATTCTATGCTGGCTATTTTATCAAATCTGTTTCAGCCGATTGTCATTTTGAGTACGCTGGGCGGCGTCATCATGGGTATAGCGTTCGGTGCGATGCCGGGACTTACTTCCACCATGGGTGTCTGCCTTCTCATGCCCCTGACATTCGGTATGGACGCCGCACCGGGACTGCTGATGCTGATCGGCATTTTCTGCGGGGCCCTTTATGGCGGCTCCATCACGGCCTGTCTGATCAATACGCCGGGAACGCCCAGTGCGGCGGCTACCGTCCTTGACGGCTATCCTATGACGCTGCGCGGCGAAGCGGCGCGGGCACTCGGCATTTCCACAGTATCGTCTTTCGCGGGCGGTATTATCTCCGGTACCGTCATGATCCTCATCGCCAGGAGACTTGCGATGCTGTCGCTCAGCTTCAGCGCGCCGGAGACATTTGCGCTGGCATTCTTCGGCCTTTCAATCATCGCATCGATCAGCGGAAAGAATCTTGTGAAGGGTCTGATGGCGGGATGCATGGGAATCCTGCTTTCGATGATTGGTATTGACAATATTACGGCATTTACGAGATACAACTTCGGCTCGGTTTTCCTCTCCAAGGGACTTTCTTTCATTCCGGTTCTGGTCGGACTGTTCGCGCTCAGCCAGTGCTTCCTGACCTGCGAGGAGCTTTTCGTTGAGAGACCGAAAGCGAAGAAGATGAAGAATCCCTTCCCGTCCAAAGAAGATATGAAGACGATTCTTCCGACGATTATCCGCGGGGGCTTGACCGGAACCTTCATCGGGATTATTCCCGGCGCCGGCGGAGACATCAGCGCGTTCATTTCCTACGATATGGAGCGCAGATTCTCCAAGCATCCGGAGAAGTTCGGAACCGGTATCCCGGAAGGTATCGCAGCACCCGAATCTTCGAATAATGGTACAACCGGCGGCGCGCTGATTCCGCTCCTCACACTTGGAATTCCGGGTGACGCCAATACGGCGATCATGCTTGGAGCTCTTCAGATGCACAACATGACTCCGGGTCCGTCCCTCTTCCTCACGAAGCTGGCGGATGTACACACGATCTTCGCGGGATTCATGCTCGCCAATGTATTTGTCCTTCTTCTCGGTATGCTTGGACAGAACATGTTTGTCAAGATCGTTTCGGTTCCGAAGAGAATTCTCATTCCGGTCATTATGGTTATGTGCGCGGTCGGCTCCTTCTCGATCAACAACAACTTCTACGACGTCCTGGTCATGTTTATTGCGGGCGTAATCGGCTACTTCCTCACGAAAGGCGGCTTCCCGCTTTCACCGATCGTCCTCGCCCTTATTCTCGGACAGATGTGTGAAGGCAACTTAAGAAGATCCCTGGTTATGAGCCAGGGCGGAATTTCTATCTTCTACACACGCCCGATCTGCGCTCTGTTCCTGGTTCTCGGAACAGCTGCTATCGTCTGGCCGCTGGTGAAGGGGGCAAGAAACTACCTCATAGGCAGGAAAGGGGGAAGAGCGTAAATGACCATCGTATTCAGTCACAACATACCCGAAGAATACTACTGCGAGTACACGAAGGACATGAAGGTTATCAAACCGGAGACTGAACTCGCCAGCTGGTCACAGGATGAGATTATGCAGGTGCTTCCGGAGGCGGATATTCTGATCACAATCATGGATTATCCGGCGGCGCGCGAGATGATCGACGCAGCTCCGAACCTCAAAGTGATCGGCAATCAGGGCTCCGGGACCGATAAGATTGACGTCGCTTACGCAAAGGAAAAGGGAATTGCCGTCATCAATGCGCCCAGAGCAGTCATAGCTGCGACGAGCGAAATGACGATAGCCCTTATGATGGCAGCATGCCGCGGTGTTGTCCGTTATGACAGGAACCTCCGGAAGAGCCTTGTCATGGAGCGCCCGTTGTATTTCGACGGCGACATGACCTTGTATGACAAGACGCTCGGCGTGATCGGAATGGGGAGAATCGGATACGAAGTAGCCAGGAAGGCGTACGGACTCGGCATGAAGATTATCTATACCGATCTTTACGAGCTTTCGGGCGAGAGAGCCGAGGTGCTTGGGATGCCTGAAAAAGTATCTATGGAGGAGCTCCTTTCCACGGCGGACGTCGTGACGATTCATATGCCTCTCATGGAAAGCACCTATCATCTGATCGATGAGGAGAAGCTGAGTCTCATGAAGCCGACGGCTTATCTCATTAACGCGGCCCGCGGACCGATTGTTGAGGAGAAGGCGCTGGTGAAGGCGCTGAGGGAGCACAGGATCAAGGGGGCGGCGCTCGATGTTCATGAGTTTGAGCCGAATCTTTCGGAAGAGGTGGCGGAACTTGATAATATCGTCGTGACGCCGCATTGCTGCACGAATCTGACGTCGGAGAGAGTGAAACTGCTGCACGAAACGTTGGACGGCGTGACGGCGGTGCTGCGGGGAGAGACGCCCTATAACAGGCTGTGATGGGGAAACGGCTTATCATACGGATGCAATACGTCCAACTAGGAATCTGCATTACGGGAGGAGGAATAAGGTGAAGATTGAAAAAAAGATCCTCATAGAAAACATGCCGGGACTATATGCAGTCGGGCAGACAACCCTGGATGGTGAACCGTACTACATCGCGTCTTCGGAGGCACCTGATGGACCGGTTGCTGTGATCCACGCGGAGACGAAGGAGATTCATCCGATCCACGGGGGAAAGGGCGGCGTCATGGGTATTATCCCGTCCGTGAGAAAAAATACGCTGCTCAGCATCGAAGAGTTTTATCTGGGATTTAACGCGCCGGGTTCGAAGATCATAGAGATCGGACTTGAAAAGAATAACGGGAAGTGGGAAGCTGCGTCGCGGAAGGTTGTGGCCGAGGTGCCTTATCTGCACAGAATCACGCTTCTTAAGGAAGCTGACGGATATTTCGTAGCAGCGGGGAAGCTTTGCAGGAAAAAGGACTTTACCGACGACTGGTCCTCCGCGGGACTCCTTGAGATGATCGCCTACGACGGTGAAAATGTACTCGGACGCGAAGAACTGAAGGAACCCATTTTCAAGCATCATGCAATGCTGACGGAGAAGGACGGCAGCGGGGATATCGTCTACTACGGAGGCACGGAAGGCGTATTCCGGACCGTCCGGAAGGACGGCAGCTGGGAGACGGAACGGCTTCTGGATGTACCGGCCAGTGAAATCGTTTTTACGGACCTTGACGGCGACGGAAAAAGAGAACTTGCGATTGTTGAGGAATTTCACGGCGATAAGGCGGTGGTATTTAAAGACAGAGAAGGCTGCTTTGAGAGAGCCTGGGAATATCCGATGAAGCTGGGCCATGTCCTTTACGGCGGCAATATTGCCGGAAGATGCGCACTTGTTTCCGGAAGCCGGGAAGGCCGGCGGGACTTAAGCATTCACTATTTTAAGAACGAAAATGGAGAGATATGCCTTTCGGAAACCGTGACGGTTGCTGAAGGAGGCGGACCGTCTCAGATTGCGGTCCGGGATCTGGGAGACCGCGCGGAGATCCTGACGGCGAATTATGCCAAAGGAGAACTTGCGCTCTATACGGTTTCCGAAGAATGACCGCGGACAAAACTGAATTATGCGAAAATGCCGCTGCACCGCCGGCGGCATTTTTGTTGTCATGCGCGGCGTATACTGTGGTATAATGTGATGCGTTTTGAACCATGGCCGCTGCATGCGGCCATGGTTCACGAGCAAGCAGCGCAGCGGATTGCGAGTGTCCGCTTTACTAATTATGTTATGAAAGAAGATAACAACATGAAAAAAATTCTTCTCCTCGGCGGTTCGGCTCAGCAGATCGTCGCGATCGAGACAGCAAAAAAATACGGATATTATACGGTGCTCTGCGATTACCTTCCGGATAATCCGGGACAGTATCACGCTGATAAGTTTTACCAGGTAAGCACGACAGACCCGGAGGCCGTTCTTTCGGTTGCATCCGCGGAAAAAGTCGACGGAGTGATCGCATACGCTTCGGATCCCGCCGCGCCGACGGCGGCGTATGTCGCGGAAAAGCTCGGACTTCCGGGAAATCCTTACCGTTCGGTGGAGATCCTCTGCAACAAGGATCTCTTCAGAGGATTCCTTGCGGAGAACGGCTTCAATACGCCGAAAGCGAAGGGATATTCTTCCGTGGAAGACGCAAAGCGGGATCTTGAAGACGGATATTTCAGATATCCGGTTCTTGCGAAGCCCACGGATTCTTCCGGCAGTAAAGGCGTCGGCAGAATCGACGGAATCGCGGAGGCGGATGAAAAGCTGAAAAGTGCGATGGAGAGGTCGCGCGGCGGCAGAATTCTTATTGAGGAGTATGTGGAAGCATACGGGTACCAGATCGCGGGAGACGGTTTTTCCCGGGACGGGAAGCTGGTGTTCCGCTGCTTCGGGAACGATCATTTTGATACGGAGACGGGAAATCCGTTTGTTCCCGTGTCGGCGAGCTTTCCGAGCATTCTGCCGGAGCAGACGCTCACGAATCTCCACAATGAGATTCAGAGGCTTCTTACGCTCCTCGGCATGAAGGACTGCTGCTACAATTTCGATGCGAGGGCTGATGCCGAAGGCCGGCCGTATCTTATGGAGGTTGCGCCCAGAAGCGGCGGCAATTATATTCCGGACGTCATCCGCTACGCCACCGGCGTGAATCTTGTGGAGTACGCGGTTCTTTCCGCGATGGGAGAGACAGGGGTTCTGCCGGAGCTTCATATCGAAAAAACCCGCGGATTCTGGGCTTATTACGCGCTTCACAGCTCGAAGGACGGCATTTTAAAAGAAATCGTGATTGACGATGATTTCCGAAAACAGCATATAGCGGAAGATCACATTACCGCTTCGGCCGGCGACTGGGTTTATGATTTTGTGGGAGCGAATGTTTCTCTCGGATGCCTGATCCTTAAGTTTGACAGCATGGAGGAGATGCTTGAGAATATTACGCATCCGGAGAAATGGCTGCGGATTGAAGTGGAAGAATGAGGCGGAACGGCGGGCCGCGTAACAGAATATTAATAATTACTTCTGAAAATCATTTTGCATAAAACTTGACATAAAATATCTGTCAATTATAATAAGTACAGTATGTTGTTGTGCTTTTTGCAATTGAGCACAAAATCTTGAAGGGTAGATTTATGCTGATTGATAAGAAGGTTGAGAGGTATGTTGAGAGCGTAGTCGTCTTCGTGCCTGCCTCGATGAGGGCCCGCGCGGCACGGGACGTGACGGACATGGTGAATGACATGATCCGCGATTACGCATCCGGGAGGGAGCCGGATATTCTTGACGCCAGAGCGGTGATCAAACTGCTCGGGTCACCTGAGGAAATCGCGCTTACATGGCTTGCGACAAATGAAGACAGGAAGCACGCGAAGAAAGAAGGTTCGATGTTCGGTATCGGAATACCGTGGCCGGAATTCCTCTCCAGTGCCAGGACGCAGCGCTATCTTTCGGCGATGCTCAGTTTCTTCACGGTACTTTCGGTCGCGCTGATCGTGGCCGGAATTCTGGCTCTCGGAACACATGTGATCAGTACGATGCTTCCGGTATTTGTGGGACTTGTTCTTGCGCTCGTATCCATGACGGGAAAGGGCGTCCTGATCCGGCAGTATTAAGTGACATTTATCAGATTTGCATAAAGAGTCCGGAAACACATGAGGTGTTTCCGGACTTTTTGACGATGAATTTTATCAGACAACTCGCTCAATAAATTGACTATCAGTTTCCGGAATGATAAAATTATGCCTGTACATAAACCTTTATTTTTATAAGGAGGACAATATGAGGAAGACATTTAAGAAAGCGGTTGCAGCTCTCTGCGCAGCCGGCATGATGCTTGGAATGATGACTGTACCGGCAGCTGCTGAATCCGCTGCTGAATCTGCAGGAAATCCGATCAACATCTGCATTATCACATCGAGCGGCGTTGATGACGGTTCTTTCAACCAGGACTGCTATAACGGCATCAAGACCTTCCTCGAAACTCATGATGACTGCACTGTTACGGACATCAAGGAATCGGATCTCGCACAGCTCGTTCCGACCGTAGAGAAATCCGTCGGCGATTACGATGTATTCGTGCTTCCGGGATTCAATTTTGCCGGAATCGGCGACATCGTAAAGAATAATCCGGACAAGAAGTTCATCGTCGTTGACTCCACGATCCAGGACAGCGAGGGCAACCCGGTTTCGGCGGACAATGTTTACACGATGACCTTTAAGGAACAGGAATCCGGTTTCTTCGCAGGACTTGCTGCGGCTCTTACAACACAGAGCGGCAAGGTCGCTGTCGTCAACGGAATTGCATTCCCGTCCAACGTCAACTATGAATACGGCTTCATGGCAGGCGTCAATTATGCGAACGCGAAGTACGGCACAACAGCTGAATATGTCGAGCTTCCTTCCTATGCGGGCACGGATCTTGCAGGCAACAACGTCGGCGGAAACTATGTAGGCGATTTCGCGGACGAAGCTACGGGCAAGGTTGTCGGCGAAGCCCTGATCGGTGAAGGCGTCGACATCATCTTTGTCGCGGCCGGCGCATCCGGCAACGGCGTGTTCACAGCTGCGAAGGAAGCGCAGGCTTCCGGAACTTTCGTCAATGTCATCGGCTGCGACGTCGACCAGTATGACGACGGTGCTAACGGCGACCAGAACATCATCCTTACATCCGGCCTTAAGGTGATGCACAGCAACGTCACGAAACAGCTTGAGGCGATCTACGACGGCACGTTCGTCGGCGAAGATGCCCTCCTTGGAGCGGATACCGATTCTACCGGCTATGTCTCCGCAGAAGGCCGTCAGCAGCTTTCGGAAGACGCTCTTGCCAAGATGGCGGAGTGCTATGAGCTTCTGAAGGCAGGCGAGATCGTTCCGCCGTCCGGAACAGAAGGCGCTGTTGATGATTTCCCGGGCCTTGCGTAATTATACCGGAAACTGAAATCTGGATGTCTCCCCGGCCATAAAAGGCGGGGAGACATTGTATTTCGTCCACTGTAATTAAGTCCGCCCCATGTGATTTGAAAATGGGGAGAGGCATAAGGGAGAAGACGCCGTATGGAAGACTATATTGTTGAAATGCGTCATATCACAAAGCGGTTTCCGGGCATCATCGCGAATGACGATGTCTCGATCGGAATACGGAAGGGAGAAGTCTACGCCCTTCTCGGCGAAAACGGAGCCGGAAAGTCCACGCTCATGAGTATGCTGTTCGGCATGTATGAGCCGGATCACGGCGATATTCTGATCAACGGAGAGAAAGTGGTGTTCCACTCCTCAAATGATGCGGCAGCGCACAATATCGGAATGGTTCACCAGCACTTCAAGCTGGTTGACAATTATACGATCGCTGAAAATATCGTGCTCGGCATGGAGCCGAAAACGAAGATCTTCGGCATACTTCCGTCGGTCGACATGAAAAAGGCAAACCGGGATATCAGCGAGCTTTCAAAGCGTTACGGTCTGGAGGTTAATCCGACGGATCTGATTGAAAATGTTCCGGTTTCCGTGCGTCAGAGGGTAGAAATTCTGAAAATGCTCTACCGGCACGCGGAGATCATGATCTTCGACGAACCGACTGCGGTTCTTACGCCGCAGGAGATTGAATTCCTTCTTGATATTATCGACGGCCTCCGGAAGGACGGAAAAACCATTATCCTGATCACGCATAAGATCGAGGAGATCAAGAAAATCGCTGACAGATGCGCGATTCTTTACCGCGGAAAACTGGTCAACGTTCTTGACGTAAAGACGACCTCCGTCCAGGATATGGCAAATCTCATGGTGGGCCGTGAGGTCGATTTCAATCCGCACAAGAACGAAGCGAATTTCCGGGGAACGGTCCTTACCGTGGATCACATGACGGTGAAAAATGAAAACAAGTTTGACGTTGTAAAGGATGTTTCCTTTACTGTCCGGGGCGGCGAAATCTTCGCGATCGCGGGCGTGTCCGGAAACGGGCAGACGGAAATCGCCGACGCGATCACCGGAATGATGAAAATTGATTCCGGAACCGTGAAGATTGAGGATCGGGACATCACGAATCTTACCATCCGCGAAAGGGCGCAGGCAGGTATTTCCTATATACCCGAGGATCGTCAGCGTACAGGAACGGTTATGGATTTCACGCTGCGAGACAATCTCGCACTCAGGGAATACTACAAAGAGCCGTTTTCAAAGAACGGGATCCTGAATTTCGACAAGTTCCAGAGCTATGCGGAGGAACTGATCGAACGCTACGATGTCCGAAGCGGTCAGGGTCCGAAGACCATCATCCGTTCCATGTCGGGCGGCAATCAGCAGAAGGCGATTGTCGGGCGTGAGATAGAAGAGCATTCGAAGCTGATTATATTTGTTCAGCCGACACGCGGTCTTGACATCGGTGCCATCGAAAATATTCACAAACAGATACTCGACGAGCGCGACCGGGGGGCTGCGATCCTTCTGATATCGCTCGAACTTGACGAGGTCATGGAACTTGCGGATACGATCGGCGTAATCTACAACGGCCAGTTGCTGAAGATTGCTCCGGCCAGCACGATGTCTTCACATGACGTCGGAAGATATATGATGGGGGTGAAGGAAGCGTGAATACGAAGAAAAAGAATCGGTGGCTCTCCGGTCTTCTGACCAGCGAGAAGTATTCTTCCTTTACTGTGTCTGTGCTGGCGATCGTCCTTACGCTGGTGACAGCCAGCGTCCTGCTTCTGATTATGGGGAAAAATCCCGCCCGCGCTTTTCTTTGTTTCCTGCAGGGCTGCGGATTTGCGCCGAAGGCGAACTATGGCGGCGGAAGCGGCATGCTTTCGGATCTCTTTGATTTCCTTAACTATCTGGCTCCGATGCTGCTTGCGTCCCTCGCGTTCATCGTCGGTTTCAAGGCAGGCCTTTTCAACATCGGAATTGCAGGCCAGATGCTGATGTCCGGATTTGCGGCGACCGTTATCGTCGGCTACAATAAGTCGATTCCGGCGGGACTTGCGAAACCGCTCGTCATTATCATCGGTATTATAGTGGGCGGTCTTACGGGCGCTCTGATCGGGTACCTGAAGTACAAATTCAACATACATGAAGTCGTTTCGACGATCATGGTGAATTACATCATCAGTTATACGACCGGCTTCTTTATTAACAACAAATACGTTGACATGCTGACGAGAACAAGCCGTGTCTGCTCACCTGCCTCGAGGCTTACCTGGACCGGCGTGCAGATCGGAGGAGTGGGATGCAAGGTTCCGCTCGGCATCGTCATCGCAATTGTCATGGCGTTTGTGGTCCGGTTCATTTTCGACAAAACAGCCTTCGGATTTGAGCTGAAGGCTGTAGGCCTCAATAAAAACTGCGCGCAGTATATCGGCGTCGGAGTCGGAAAGAGTATTGTAGCGTCCATGGCGCTCTCCGGCGTACTTGCGGGACTGGCGGGCGTTACATACTACCTCGGATATTCCAATACAATCATTCCGAAGACGCTGGCCGGTATGGGCTATGACTCCATCGCAGTCGCGCTGCTCGGCAACTCGTCGCCGGTCGGTTCGATCTTTGCCGCGATCATTGTAACGATATTCCAGCAGGGTGCGAATTACATGAGCTCAACGATCGGAGTCGCGAAGGAGATTGCTTCTCTGATCACCGGCATTCTTCTGCTTTACGCTTCCTGCGGAGGCCACATGAAGGAGCTTGCCGCGGGTATTCTTCAGAAGGATCTGTATCGTGAAATCGAAGCGAAGCAAGCTTCAGAAGGAAGCGGATCCGGGAAGGAGGAAAAGCGATGACGAAAGTATTTACGGACGGTCTCTCATTTGCGATTCCGCTTCTCATCATGGCGGTCGGCGCCATTTATTCCGAAAAGAGCGGCGTCACGAACCTTGCCATCGAGGGCTTTCAGGGATTCGGCGCTTTTATCGGGGCTTTTATCGCGATACTTCTTATGCCGGTACTCGGGAACGGATCCCAGGCGGTCATTTATATCGCCATGGCGGCAGCTGCAGTGGGCGGCGGAATTTATGCCTGCATTCACGCGCTGCTCTGTATTAAATTCAAGGCGAATCAGGTGATCAGCGGCGTCGTCGTAAACATTCTCGGCGTAGCTCTGACCACATTCTTTACCAGTGCCGCGAATACGGCGATCAACGGAACCGCGTCCAACAAGTTCATCCTGGGCGTCTCGTCGAGATTCTCAATTCCGGGTCTTTCAGCGATTCCCTGGGTGGGCGGACTGTTTAAGAACATGTATCCGTTCGAGATCATTATCATCGTACTGGTTCTGTTTTTCTGGTATCTGATGTATAAAACCAGATTCGGCATGCATCTTCGGGCGTGCGGCGAGAATCCGCAGGCTGTCGACGCCGCAGGCGGAAAGGTCAACAAGACCCGCTGGATTGCGGTTATTATTTCAGGAGCGCTTTCCGGAATCGGTGGTATCTGTTTTGCCTACTCGATTCTGGCAAACTATTCGCCCAGTATCTACATGGGCTACGGCTACCTTGCGATAGCTGCTATGATTTTCGGAAACTGGAATATCGGAACGACGGCTCTCGTCTGCCTGATCTTCGGCTTTGCGAAATCCGGCGGTTATCAGCTCTGCATCGCCATGGGGCTTCCGAGCAACTATTCGGACCTCTTCCTGATGCTTCCCTATATACTCACCATGATTCTTCTGATTTTCTTCTCGAAGAAGAATCATCCGCCGAAGGCGGCCGGTGAACCATGGGATAAGGGCAAGCGCTGAGACATTCATAAAGGAGGCATTTTCAGTTATGAGTTTTTTTAAGGAAGGGGATCTGCAAAATGGCAGCGTCCGGCTCTCGGACGACGGGCGGTCAATCGTTATTATCGACCAGACGAAGCTGCCGATGACAGAGGCTTACCTTACCCTGACCACGAAAGAGGAGATTTACAACGCGATCAAGATTCTCGCGGTCCGCGGAGCTCCGGCAATCGGAATCTGCGCGGCATACGGAATGTATGTCCTGTCGATCCCGAAGAAGGACATGGGCTACGATGAATTTGCGGCAGCGATGAAGGCCGACGGTGAATACGTGAATTCCTCGAGACCGACAGCCGTCAACTTGAGCTGGGCAGTGAAGCGGCAGATGGCGGTGATCGAAGGAAACAAGGATAAGAGCGTGCCGGAGATCATTGAGCTTCTGAAAGAGGAAGCGATCGCTATCCATAAGGAAGACATCGAGATGTGCGGAACCATTTCCGAATACGGTCTTTCCCTGATCAAGCCGGGCGACGGCATCCTTACTCACTGCAACGCAGGACCGCTGGCGACGTCAAAATACGGGACAGCGATCGGACCGATGCTTCTCGGAAAGGAACGCGGGATTGACTTCAAAGTCTTCGCCGACGAGACGCGTCCGCTGCTTCAGGGAGCGAGACTTACGTCCTACGAGCTCACGAAGGCCGGCATCGACGTCACGCTGATCTGCGACAACATGGCATCGATGGTCATGAAAAACGGATGGGTTCAGGCCTGCTTCGTCGGATGCGACCGGGTCGCTGCGAATGGCGATTTCGCCAATAAGATCGGCACGTCGGGCGTCGCCATTTTGGCAAAGTACTACGGTATTCCGTTCTACACCCTCGGACCGACTTCGACGATTGACATGAGCTGCCCGACAGGCGCGGATATCAAAATCGAGCAGAGAGATCCGGAGGAAGTAAAGAAGATGTGGTATAAGGAGCCGATGGCTCTCGAGGAGACCAAGTGCTTCAACCCGTCGTTCGATGTCACGGACCATGAGCTTCTGACCGCCATCATCACCGACCGCGGAATCGTATATCCGCCGTTCGACGTTAATCTTAAGAAACTGTTTGCGTAAGCCGCATCCGGAAATAAAAAGACACCAGCTAAATCTGCATCCCGTTAGGAGGAACTAATATTATGCCAACCAATTTTTCACCGTCCGCGTGTATCGAGCTGAAGGAAGGAACGCATTTTGCAAAATGCGTCCTCATGCCGGGCGACCCGCTCCGCGCGAAATATATCGCCGAGCATTATCTTGAAAATCCGGTTCTGATCAACGATGTCCGCAACATGCTCGCTTATACCGGTACGTATGAGGGAAAGGAAGTTTCCGTCATGGGATCCGGCATGGGCGTTCCGTCCATCGGCCTTTATGTCCACGAGCTGTTCGAGTTCTTCGGAGTTGAAGGCGTGATCCGCGTCGGAACGGCAGGAGGACTCGGGGACGATGTTCACGTACGCGACGTCGTGATCGCGATGTCCGCGTCGACAAACACAAGCGCCGTGAACGCGTATAATATCCCCGGCATCGTAGCGCCGACAGCGAACTATGAAATGCTGAAGCACGCGGTTGACGCCGCGGCCGAGCTCGGCGTAAGGGCAGACGTGGGATCCGTCTATACTTCCGATTTCTTCTATCATCCGGACAAGGAGCTGAATCCGAAACTGAAGGATATGGGAATTCTGGCGGTTGAGATGGAAGCTGCGGGACTTTATCTTCAGGCTATGGCGCATCACAAAAAAGCGCTCGCGGTTCTCACGATCTCGGATCATATCTTTACGGGAGAAGCGCTTTCCGCCATTGAGCGTCAGGACAGCTTCCACGAGATGATGGAAATTGCACTCAAGGCGGCAGTGCGGACCAGCTTCTGAAAAACTTAAAAAAATATAAAACTGCGGACGGCTTCTTGTCATGAGAGGCCGTTCGTATTATTTTATATAAATATAAATCAAACGCCTGCCGGCATTAGCGGCGGGCGTTAGAAACCGGAGTACTGATATGAGAGATTTTATGAATCGGGTAAATGAAAAAGTCCGGACATTCATGGTCGG
>CADBRO010000197.1 GCA_902797075.1 uncultured Lachnospiraceae bacterium | reverse complement strand
TGGAAATCATCAAAAAAGTACGTACAGTTTGCGGGACAAGATTGAGAAAACCTCTGAGAGCTGCATATTCGCACATCATGCTCGTGCAGAATCTTCAGCCTGGACCACGAAAAAGCTCAAATTATAAATCAATTGGCAAGAGAAAATTAAAAAAGAATAAAATTAGCACTCGACTATTGACAGTGCTAACAGCAAGTGCTATAACATGTGGCATACGAGGAAAAAATACCGCATCTCCGCGGAAGATCCCCGATTCAACATAGATTGTAAATCATATGCGCGGGAGCAGCCGGCCGCCTGCCGGCCGAACGACAGACGACCAAGAGCTTTCCGGCCGAACGACAGACGACCAAGAGCTTTCCGGCCGAACGACAGACGACCAGAAGCTTTCCGGCCGAACGACGAACGACCAGAAGCCTTCCAATCGAACGACGAACGACCAGAAGCCTTCCAATCGAACGACGAACGACCAGAAGCTTTCCGGTCGGATGAAAGATGAAAAACCTGCTGCCGCGCGACAGACAAATATAAGGAGGATAAAAACATGTTAGTACCGAGCCTTTTCACTGAGAACTTTGTGAATGATTTCTTCAATGGAGCTTTTGACCGCAGCACACGCACGCCTTCTCTTTTCCACGCATCAGGCAGCTCTCTGATGAGCGCCGACATCATTGAGTATAAGGATCATTACGAGATGGAGCTGGAGCTTCCGGGCTATAAGAAGGAAAATGTAAGCGCATCCCTCAAGGAAGGATATCTTACAATCGAGGCGCAGCGCGAAGCTTCCAATGACCAGACGGAAGACGAAGGACACTACATCCGCCGCGAGAGATTTGCGGGTACTCTGACCAGGACATTCTACGTAGGAGAGGACGTAAAACAGGAAGATATCAAAGCCAGATTTGAAAATGGCGTCCTTATGATCAATGTTCCGAAGGTAGATTACAAGCCGGAGATTGAAGAAGCCAGAAGCATTATGATTGAGTAAGCGCGATCCGGGCTGCACGGCCATGCCCGAGCATCTATAAGCGCCTTCAGTCCGCGCGGTTCTGCAGCAGCGGCTGTAATAGCAGATCCCTGCAGGAGCTGCCGCAATTGCAGCCTTGTAAAAAACGCCGAAATTGGCGGGCAGTTTAAAAAATGGCACAATTGACAAATATATCAACCGAAAATTATTCATAATTGCTAAAAAGAACCCGAAAGGGTTCTTTTTTTGCGCCGTGCTTGCCATTTTGCGGGTTAAGATGTATGATGTTATTTGTACTTAAGCGCAAAAGTAATGGCGGTTTTGGAATGACTGCTGTAACTTTTTGCCAAGGAACCGCCGGAGACGGTAGCAGGCCGGATATATGATTCTTATCTATATCAACGGTCTCAACAACATCCCGAAGGATCTGATCGAGGCGGCGGAAATCGACGGCGCGAATACGTTCCAGAGATTCCGGAGCATCACGATCCCGATGCTGATGCCTTCATTTACAATCGTATTCTTCCTGACGCTTTCACGCTGCTTCATGCTGCTCGATCAGAACATCGCCCTTACCGACGGTGACTTCGGAACGAGACTTCTGGCTATGCAGATCCTCCGTACGACGAGAGACTCCTCTCCGCCAAACTACGGACTCGCGCAGGCGCAGGCGGTCATCTTCTTCATCATTATCGCGACCGTTACCATTATCCAGGTTTCGATCACATCTAAGAAGGAGGTGGAGATGTAATGCATACAACGATGTCAGGAAGGCACAAAGCCGGACAGGTGATCGCGCACATCATCATGATCCTGATCGCGATCTACACGCTGTTCCCGATTGTGTTCCTTATCTTCAACTCTTTTAAGTCAAACAATGAGATCATTGATTCGCCGGTGGCGCTTCCGAAAGAATGGACTTTCAAGTACATCATCGGCGCTGCCCAGCAGATCAACTTCTGGAAGGCAATCGGAATCACCTTCGTGATCACATTTATTTCCGTTCTGCTTCTGGTCGTGATCTCCTCGCTCGCGGCATGGGTTATGGTCCGGTCGAAGAGCAAGCTCGGCACATTTATGTATCTCGCGTTCACCGCGGCTATGCTGATCCCGTTCCAGGCGGTCATGTATCCGCTGCTGAACATCTTCGAGAACATGGGACTTAAGAACATCCCCGGCCTGATCATCATGTACGGCGGATTCGGTCTCTCGATGTCGGTGTTCCTGTATCACGGCTTCATCAAGAGCGTTCCCCAGTCTCTTGAAGAAGCGGCGATCATCGACGGCGCGAACCTCTTCCAGATGTTCTTCAAGGTCGTCATGCCGCTTCTGACGAGTACGACGGTCACCGTCATCGTCACGAACGCGATGTGGATCTGGAATGACTACCTTCTTCCGTTCCTTGTCATCGGTAACAGGGAAGGCGTCAAGACCCTTACGCTGGAGCTGTATTTCGCGAAGCTGACCTCAGGTCAGTACGGCAACCCCTGGGAGCTGATCTTCCCGGCGGTTCTCGTAACAATACTTCCGATCATCATTCTCTATATCTTCCTGCAGAAGTACATCGTCGCCGGTGTTGCTGACGGCGCTGTTAAGCAGTAAAGAAGGACATGCTTCCGGGAAAATTTCTGCGGAATTAACGTGGAAATTTTCCCGGGATTTTTTAAGTTTTTGGAAAGGATACGATCATGCACAGATACTGGTGGCAGAATGCCGTCGTATATCAGATTTATCCTCGGAGTTTTAAGGACACAAATGGCGACGGAATCGGGGATATCCCAGGAATCACATCGAAGCTTGACTACATCAGGGATCTCGGGGCAAATGTTATCTGGCTCTGCCCCGTCTGCTGCTCACCGATGGCGGACAACGGTTATGACATATCGGATTACGATCACATCGATCCGGTCTTCGGGACGGACGAGGACTTCGACGAGCTCATCCGCGAGGCGGACCGCCGCGGGATCCGTATCGTCATGGACATGGTCGTAAATCACTGCTCCTCGGAGCACAGGTGGTTTCAGGAAGCGCTTAAGGATCCGGAAGGAAAATACGGCGGATACTT
>CADBRO010000196.1 GCA_902797075.1 uncultured Lachnospiraceae bacterium | reverse complement strand
TGATTGATAGATGCTCTGCTTCTTTATCCCTGTCCGTTCCCTGCGCACACCCGTAATTCCACTTGCGAGTGATTGAGGGATGCTCTGTTTCTTTATCCCTGTCCGTTCCCTGCGCACACCCGTAATTCCACAAGCGGGCGATTGGAGTGCCGCCGGCACTTGCTTTATAAGACGGAGTCTTAGAAAGCTTATGTGCCGCTGCGGTACGACTTCAGCGAGAGCGTGCCCGCGACGGAATACGGGTGCGCAGCAACTTCAGTCAATACAGTGCAGACATCCCCTCAATCCAGCTCCGCATGCAGATAATCCATCGTCTTCTTCATGCGCTCATAAACCGCGTCGTCATCGTCCTCGTAAATCGTCACGACCTCAAGGTACTGCGAAATATCGTCAAGTCCCGCCTCGTGCGTCGCCTCCTTGATCAGCTCCGGCGTCACGATGCCTTCCTTCGTGAAGTCCCAGTGGCGGTCCCATTCACCGTCTGTCTGCTGAAGATGAATGGATCCGATATACGGAGCGCAGGTATTGAACCAGAGCTTGATATCCGCCTTTTCTTTAAGCAGCGGTTTAAAGAGAGCGTGTCCCCAGTCCACAAGAAGCTTCACCGGAATCGCGGATCCTTCAAGATCCTGCATCATTTTGACGGATTCCTCCGGAGTCGACGGGATTTCCGTCATAAGAGGCGTCGCTTCGATGTGAATCTCCTTAAGTCCTTTTTCCTTTCCGTATTCCGCGAGCTTCCGGATGTAGGAAAGCATCTCCTGATAGAGCTCCTCGCGCCTTACAGGATTCCTTGCGTCTTCGTAATCAAGAGATCCGACCGGAGCGCCCATGACAAAGCTGCCGAGCTCCCGCGTCAGATCAATGGCGCGCTTGAGATAAAGGAATCCCGCCTCCCGCTGTTCCTTTAAAGGTGCCATAAGGCACGCGAACGCGTAGGAAGCATTCCCTCCGAAGGTGGATTCGATGCAGATGCCCTTTTCTTCGAATGCCCTTCGGAAATGTTCCGCCATCGGCGTCCGGTATTCCTCCGGCCACCAGGGATCAATGAAATCCCAGGAAAACTGGACGATGTCCATGTTGAAGTCATCCCTGATCATCGCCGCCAGCTCCTCCGGTTTCATCCAGCGCTTAACGGCAAATGAGGTATTGAGTGCAAGCTTCATAATCAAACCTCTCTTTCACGGAGCATTGCGGCCTAAAAAAGGCCGCAGCGGTACTACATTTTATCCGACCTTGATCTTGCGGGCCTTGCGCTCTCTTAAGATCTCGGAGATGGAGCTGAAGGAAATGGCGATAACCACGACGATGCCGCTGACCGCGGACTGCCAGTAAACATTGACGCCGAAGAGGACGATCATGTTCTGGATAACGCTGATGATGGCCGCGCCGATCAGAGCGCCTGCCGGGTTTCCGATACCGCCTGTCAGGGCAACGCCGCCGATAACGGACGAAGCGATGGAGTTCATCGGCCAGTTTTCACCGATCGCTGACTGTGAAGAACCGAGACGGGCCACGTAGAGGATGCCCGCGAGTGCGGAAATAAGTCCCACGAGGGAGTAGATCAGAACGCGGATCCGGTCAACATTGATGCCGAGGATCTTCGCAGCCTCGCGGCTGTTTCCGATTGCGTAGATATAACGTCCGGTCTTGGTCTTCTTGACGAAGAAAAGTACCAGAATAAGGACGCCGATGCAGAAAATGAACGGAGCCGGGATCGGGCCCACGTTGCCTTTTCCGAGGAAATAGATCTGCTCCGGAATTCCGGTGATCGCCTTGCCCTTTGTGAGGACCAGGTTGATGCCGCCGTAAAGGCCCTGCATACCGATGGTCGCTACCATGGAGTTCAGGCGGAGCTTCGTGATGATGAGACCGTTGATCGCGCCGAACACAAGTCCGCAAAGGAGCGCGATGATAAGGGAAAGCCACGGATTCATTCCGTAGGTGACCATCATCATACCGGAAAGGATGCCGCAGAGGGACGCGATCTTTCCGACTGAAAGATCAAGCTCTCCGATGAGAAGAAGAAGCGACTGCGCGACACCGATCATACCGACGAAAGCAAGGTCGCGGATAACCGACTGGAGATTGTAAATATCAAGGAAATAAGGTGAAGCCACGCTGGCGATGATAATCATGACGATCAGCACCGCTCCGATCGCGGTCATATTACTCTTTCTGAGAGCATTGATAATGGGATTTGAGCTTTTTGCATTTTCGTTCATGGCAAAGATTCCTCTCTTTGTTTTATTCAGCGGTAACAGTGAATCAGGCGACGCCGATGATCGCGCTCAGAATGTCTTCCTTGTCGGCAGAAGAATCAAATTCTCCCGCTTTCTTTCCGTTGTACAGCGCGATAATGCGGTTCGAGCACTTCCGGACCTCGTCCATCTCGGATGAGATCAGGATAATTCCGATTCCTTTTTCCTCAGCGAGTTCCTTCATCAGTCTGTAGATTTCCGCCTTTGTTCCGACGTCGATACCCTTTGTCGGTTCGTCAAAGACCAGTACCTTCGGATTGCACATCATCGCGCGTCCGATAATGACCTTCTGCTGGTTTCCGCCCGAAAGGAACTGAATTTCCTTGTCGGCGTCCGGCGTCTTCACGTCATAGGTATCAATCACCTTTCTCGCGAGTTCCTCTTCCTTTCTCGTGGAAAGACCGAAGGGCCCCTTCATGTCGTCGAGAACAGCCATGGAAATATTCTGCCGGATCGAGAGCACCGGGAGGATTCCCTGCTTCTTTCTCTCCTCCGGGAGATAGATGAAGCCGTGTGCGACCGAATAGGTAGGATCACCAAGCTTCCAGTTCTCGCCGTCGAGTTTCACGCTGCCCTTGTAGACGGGAAGATACCCGAAGATCGCCTGCATGAGCTCGGATCTCCCTGCTCCGACAAGGCCGGAAAAACCGAGGATCTCGCCTCTCTTAAGCTTGAAGGAAACGTCCGTGAATCGTTCGCCGGTAAGGCCTTCCACCTCCAGCAGTACCTCGTCGGATACCTTGTCCGAATAATAAACCTGGTTCTGATCGAGATCCTTGCCGGTCATCTGCCGGATAACCCAGGGAATATCAACCTCCGAGATCTCCGAGTACGCAACCTTCTTTCCGTTCCGGAATACCGTGATCACGTCGCCGAGGGCAAAAATTTCCTCAAGCTTATGGGAAATGAAGATGACCGCCTTACCCTGCTCTCTGATATTTTTTACGATGTCAAACAGTATCTGTGTATCTTTCGTCGTTAAAGAGGTCGTCGGCTCGTCGAGCATCAGAACCTCGTAATCTTCATGCATAATCGCGCGGGCGATCTGCAGAAGCTGCTGCGAGGACACGGATATGTCCTTAACCAGATCGTCCGGCTTTACGGGAATACTGAATCTTTCCAGAACAGGAATCGCCGCTTTCTCAAGCTGCTTCTGGTTCACCATCCCCTTAAATCCAGATTTTTCAAACGGAATGAAAAGGTTTTCCGCGACGGACATATAGCCGAACAGGTCGATTTCCTGCGGCACATATGCCACCTTGTTAAAAAGCTCTTTGTTTTTCAGGGCGTCATTGCCGTTAATCATGACAGAGCCCTCTTCCGGCGTGTAAACACCGGTCAGACACTTGATCAGCGTACTTTTTCCGGCACCGTTTTCTCCGATGATACAGTGAATCTGTCCGGGTTCAAACGCGACGTCCACCGAATCCAGTGCGACTACGCCGGGGAATACTTTCGTAATTCCGGTTGCCTCTAATACTTTCATCTGCCAGCTCCTTAATTGAAAATGAGGGCGTATGACCCGATATGTATCGGTCATACGCCCCCGGATCTTAAGTCATTGCTATGTTCTCTGACTTGTTAACCGCCGTACGGTCTGTTATCAGCCCTTTACGAGCTCAATCCATTCGTCGATATTGGTCTCGTCGATGTAAGCGATACCTGTGTCGACCTTAGCCGGGATCTCAACACCGAGAGATGCCTGCCACATCATAAGAACTGCCATGGAGCCCTGCATCTGCGGGATCGTGGAGGATGTAGCTGTGATAGTGCCGGACTTGACATAGTCAAGGATCTCGATCAGGTTGTCCATGGAGACGAACTTAACCTGGCC
>CADBRO010000195.1 GCA_902797075.1 uncultured Lachnospiraceae bacterium | reverse complement strand
ATGATGTTCTTCGCGATGCTCTGCATCTTCTTCGTCATCATCTTCTACTCGATCGGCGGCGTTTACTACGCGATCTATATCTTCGGCGATATGGGTGAGATCAGCTGGATGAACAACGCCATCTCGATCGCGCAGTTCGCAATCATGTTCGCGACGCCGTTCTTCATGAAGAAGTTCGGCAAACGTCCGATCTACACCGCAGGTATGCTGTGCCTGACGCTCGGCTTCCTCGGATTCGGATTCGTTGATTCCAGCAAGCCGCTGATGATCGCCTGCAACGTGCTGAAGGGCCTCGGCCTCGGAATGTCAGGCGGTATGGCGATGGGCATGGTCGCAGACGCGATCCTCTACGGACAGCTTAAGACCGGTATCAATGCGGTCGGCATGGGAAATGCGGGAACATCCGCAGCCCAGAAGCTGGGTCTCGGCCTCGGCCAGGCAATCTTCGGATGGGTTCTCTCCGGTGCCGGATTTGACGCAGCGCTCGACGCCCAGGGACTTCCGCAGCCGGAATCCGTGATCACAGCGATCAAGTTCATGTACAACTACATTCCGATGATCATGTGCGCCATCATCTTCCTCCTGATGCTGCTCTTTTTCAACCTGGAGCGCGATCTAAAGAAGCTGAAGGCTGAGAAAGGAATCTCGGAAGGCTGAAACTTTCCGTAAACCGAGCACATTTTCATAGTATAATAACGCGGCAGCAGTAGATTACTTCTACAGCTGCCGCGTGTCATAAACAATGAGAGAAAACGGAATGCGATAGTCCGCTTTAATCTATTTATGTGTTTTTCAATTCCCGGGAGGTTAATGACATGAAAGAAACAAAACCAATCATGATTTTCAAAGTTTTCGCGGACGACAGTGAAGTCTCAAACCTCGAATGTCCCTACGGCGCCGTCACGATCATCCCGTTCCGCGCCACGGTCGAGTCCGATCTTTTCACCGGAGAAACGCTCCCCGGAGCCGTAGACGTTCAGATCGAAAATCCGGGCATGAGCCGCCACATGTGCGCGAAATACATGTTTGAAGGCACAGATAAAGCCGGCAATCCCTGCCGGCTGTTCGTAAAGAACGACTGCTATCTCGCTCCGATCATGAGAAATGAACCGCATTTCGACGGATGCCCGACCTTCCTTACAGATAGTCCGGTCCTTGGCGAGTATCTCTGCGCACAGCATTTCCGCTCGGAAGTTTCCGGAGCGGAGTGGGGCGTCGAGATCCGGATCTACGACGTCCTGAACTGACGGAATGTCAGGCGACCGCGGTTCACGGGCAACAAGCGAAGAAACTTGCAAAGGTCCGCTTTACCCTGCAGAACGTTACCGGAAGCGCCGTAACGACTCCACCAGAAACTCGTGCTCGGCCTGGTCCCCGGGGCCGGAACAGGCGATCGCGCCGACGACGCCGACCCCATTTACAAAGATCGGGAACCCTCCGCCGCACATGATGTATTTGTCATTCGGGAGCATGCCGCCCTCACGATGCACGCCGATCGCTTCGTGCGTCGCCCATACCCGCATGGTGCTCCAGCCCGTGGTAAGGACCGTCTCGATTTTCTTTTCCATCCACGCATCGTTCAGGCGGCCGGTGCCTTCCGGCATGTACTTGAATACAACCATGCCGTTCAGGAAGATCTCCACGCCGAACGGCATGCTGACTTCCCTACTGATGGAAACCATGATTTCTCCGAGGCGCAGCGCATCACCCTGTGTAAAATGATCAAACCTGCATTCTTCTTCCTGTGAAATAAGCTCCGCAAGCTCAAATCCCGGAGCCGCCGGGTTCTGCTTTCTTTCTCCGATCATATTTTGCCTCCGTTTTATGCCTTAAACCGGTAGTCACTGTGGTAGTTTTTAACTGCCAGAAAATACTGCCATTAGGTATGTATATAATCAGGGGCTTATGGAAATGTCCAAAGCCCCTGTTGTGTTTTATAATAACACATTCAGAGATATAGAGGAACCGCTCTATGAGTCATAAATGCGGCAATCAATACACATCACCTTTCTTCTGTGATAACTGTTGCTGAACAGATTAACTAAAGCTTATTTTAATCAACGAGGATCATGACTACTTTATATACGTCTGTTCTTGGATTCGCCGTCTCAGCAGCCTCATTGTTTTCAGCATGATACTCATCAAGTCTTTCACAGTTTTTTATAGCCTCTTTCGTGTACGGATATAGCATACCAAAATCACAGTAGTTCTTACGACATCCGGGAAGTTTCTTCTCCAGTTCTCTTACCGCTGCATTACTGCTTGAAAAAGGCTTAGTCGAAAATCCAAAATGCTCCAGATACCATACCTCAAAACAAGGGTTTGATGTGATTATCTGAATGCTCTTTTTCCCGGCAACAGCTTTCGCTTCCTGTAGCTGAAGATATTTTGCTTCATCTGCATCTAGGTCAAATACACTGATTGCCATATCGCCTTCTTTGAATGACAAACCCTCTTCTCTGGCCTTCTTTGCAGTGTTCCGGACAATTTTCACCGGATCGGTTTCATTGCCTGGGGCAAAAATACAGTGATACCTATTCTGCTTTTTCTCCAACTCCCGGAAATACAGAGCTTCCGTTTTATTTTTTCCCTCGGTGCCGATAACAACGATCTTCTTCCGCTCTCGCGTCACCTTTTCCTTAGTGATCTTTTTTATTCTCTTTACCATTCGATTCCTCCTTCCGGAAACGGAATGGCGCCATACCTGCCCTGCAAATATCCTTTTTGAATGTTCTCGGATTTTCTGGGCGAGAAATCCGCAAGGGAATATACAGCTGTGACACCGGTATCATAATCTTTCTCGACAAAATAGATCTGATCGCGTCGGAACAAATCTAAGTCCAGAAGGCTGACGTCATGAGAGTTAAAGATAAGCTGAGCCCCATTTCTATTCACATCAGCATCATTAAACAGCTCGATTAAATACTTCGCCAGACTGGGATGGAGGCTATTATCAAGTTCATCAACAACTATAGTTCTTCCCTTTTCAAGCGCTTCCATGATTATCGGTCCATATGCAAATAGCAGTTTCGTACCATCTGACTCACTGTCAAACGGAAGCCTGTATGCTTTTACAGCGCCGTCATCTGCAGAGATCTGATGAATCGTTTCCAATCGGAATTGCTTAACCGGTCCAAGCATGCTTTTATCGATTTGAATTCCAGGCGGCAAGGGAATCGCAATATCCTCAACCATTTTAGATTCAAACTCATAGTCTTGAATATTTATTTCTGCATGTTTCAGCATGGATAGCAAGAACTCTTTTGTTTCGGGTCTCTCCTTGTTCTTGTCGAGATATTCAAGATACTGATTGTTCTGTATCGAAAGCAGGTTATATGTATCAATTTTTTCAGCAAACCAAAGATATGCATCTCTGGTTTCCTCACAGTTCCATGCCGTTGCTGTGCACATAAACAGCTTATTTGACGTGTTCTTATACTTATAATCAGCCAGATGCTTATATGCCGCAGTAAATTTATAATCGGTAACATTACTTCTTTCAAAAATCATTGTTGGACGAGACGACTTATACTCATATAAGTATTCATCATAAACATACTCGGAATCCGCCACAAATCCGTACTCAAACTTCTTTCCATTACTCACAAATAGAAAATCCATCTTTGTCTTGCTTTTCCTTGTCGCATCATCAAACAAGAAAGGTTCAAATCCTGTAGGAGAGTTCACCTGCAGAGTATTTGATATTCTAACAAGCATGATCGCTCTGGTCAGAGCTTTAAATATATTTGATTTGCCTGCAGCATTAGCTCCATATAGCGCCAATGTCGGAAGGACTCTGTCTTTCCCAAAACGGATGATGTTTTCTTCATGTTCTTTACTAGCATTTGCAAAGGCCGTCAGTGTCACTTCATCCTTTATTGACATAAAATTTGTTACATTAAACTGCAGCAGCATCGTGCACACCTCCCTTTCTGATACAATAATAGCTATTTGGAGTCATAATGTCAATCTGAAAACAGCATATTTGTAATATATTTGCAAATTTTGTATTTTCGCGTTTTTGTTTCTTCTCTTTGCATACCAACTGCACTTAACCTTTCAAATTCAATTCAATGGCAGAATCAACTTTTCAAAACTTCACCAATGAACTATTACTGTTTCCTTGGGTAATTGCTTGCTTTCGTATCAACTCACTTCTCCGGTGTACCAGCTCCGGAAGGAATTGGCAAAGATCAAAAACTTTCCGCCGATCTTTTAACGCAGAAAAACAAAAGACATCGAATCACGTGAAAAGATAACGTGAAACAATGCCTTCTGAAAATTTGAGTAGTTTTTCTGGTAGTTTTTTCTCTGATTTTAGTTGGCTAAAGCGCCGTTTTGTTCAGTATTTATGCGGCTCCCGGGCTTTTTGCCTCCGTTTTATGCCTTAAACCGGTATCCCACACCCCACACGGTCTCGATATACTGCGGCCTCGAGCTGTCAAATTCTATCTTTTCCCGGATCTTCTTGATATGGACTGTAACCGTCGCAATATCGCCGAAAGACTCCATGTTCCAGATCTCCCGGAACAGCTCCTCCTTCGTGAACACGCGGTCGGGATGCTGCGCGAGAAACGCCAGAAGATCAAACTCCTTCGTCGTAAACTGGGTCTCTTTACCGTTCACCCAGACCCGGCGCGCCGTCTTATCGATCTTAAGGCCCCGGATTTCAAGGACTGAATTCTTCTCGAGCCCCGTTCCGACCAGTCTCTCATATCTGGCCAGATGAGCCTTGACCCTTGCCACGAGCTCGCTCGGCGAAAACGGCTTCGTGATATAGTCGTCCGCCCCGAGCCCCAGCCCCCGGATCTTATCAATATCATCCTTTCGGGCCGACACCATGAGCACGGGAACATCCTTATTCTCCCGGATCTGCCTGCAGATATCGAATCCGCTGATACCGGGCAGCATAAGGTCAAGAATATAAAGATCGTAGTTTCCTGAAAGAGCCCTCTCAAGACCCTGTGCGCCGTCGGTCTCGATATCAACCTCAAAATCGCTGAGCTCCAGATAGTCTTTCTCAAGCTCAGCGATCGCTTCCTCATCTTCGATGATCAGTATTTTACTCATTTATATGTACCCGTATATTCCCCTCACCGACACCTCGCCGGCTGAGATTCTTTCGCTGGTTCCGTCATCCCTTGTGACGATGAGTCTCCCGGATTCGTCAATTCCCCCGGATACAGCGGTATACGCACCGGCCGGATCCTCGATTCTTACCTCTTTTCCTTTGCTTACCAGAAGCTCGTTATAATCCGGAAGAAGCCCCTCAAGATTTCCTGTCTGAAGATAAATGCGATAGTTTTTGCAGAACTTATCGAGAACCAGCGCAAGCACGCATTCCCTTGAGGCAGGCATGCCGCCGCTCTCCATCTTCAGCGAAACCGCCTTGTCCCGCAGCTCCTTCGGAAACTTCGAGTTGTTGACGTTGATGCCGGTTCCGATCACGATGTAATCTATGTTCCCTTCGTGAGCCGATCCTTCCGTGAGGATCCCGCAGATTTTCCTGCCGCCGATCACGACGTCGTTCGGCCATTTTATACCGGTTTCAAGCCCCGGATATTCCCTGACCGCCTGCGCCACGGAAAGGCCCATAACCAGCGTGAGCGCGGAGACATTTTCAGGCGGAAGCTGCGGCTTCAGAAGAAATGAGAAATACAGCGCCTCTTCTTTCGGGCTGACCCATGACCGCCCGCTCCGGCCCTTGCCGGCTGTCTGTTCCTCAGCGGTTGCGAGGAGCCCTTCTCCGGCTCCCGCTGCCGCTTCACGTTTTATATATTCATTGGTGGAATCCACGGAGTCCAGACACACCGGTCTGAAAAATCCTCCGGCCTCCGAGTTGTCAAGAAGCTTCTTCAGCTCCGTTATATCCATCGTTTCAGCCTCCGAGTGTCGCGACCATGACCGCTTTGATTGTATGCATGCGGTTTTCCGCCTCATCGAACACCACCGAGGCCGGTGACTCAAACACCTCGTCCGTCACTTCCATCGCGGTGAGGCCGAACTCCTTGTGCATGTCGCGCCCGATCGCGGTTTCAAGATCGTGGAACGCGGGCAGGCAGTGCATGAAGATCGCCTGCGGCCCCGCATTTTTCATCACTTCGGCGTTCACCTGGTAGGGCTTAAGCGCGGCAATCCGTTCCGCCCAGACATCCGCCGGCTCTCCCATGGAAACCCAGACGTCCGTGTAAATGACGTCCGCGCCGCATGTTCCGGCTTTCACATCCTCCGTAAGCGTGATGGATCCGCCGCTTTCCGCCGCATATTTCTCACACTCCGCGACGAGCTCCGCGTTCGGGAAATATGCTTTCGATGTGCACGCCGTAAAATGCATTCCGAGCTTGGTGCAGGCGATCATGAGCGAATTTCCCATGTTATACCGGGCATCGCCCATATAGGTCAGCTTCTTCCCCTTAAGAGAGCCGAGCTTTTCGCGGATCGTCAGCATATCCGCCAGCATCTGGGTCGGATGGTACTCATTCGTAAGTCCGTTCCACACGGGAACTCCGGCGTATTTCGCCAGGGCCTCCACCTTCTCCTGCTCAAATCCGCGGTACTCGATGCCGTCGTACATGCGTCCGAGAACTCTCGCCGTGTCCGCGATGCTCTCTTTTTTGCCGATCTGGGATCCTGACGGATCGAGATAGGTGACGTTCATACCGCAGTCATACGCCGCCACCTCGAAGGAGCAGCGGGTTCTCGTGCTAGTCTTTTCAAAAATAAGCGCGATATTTTTCCCCGGAAGATCGTAGTCGTAGATTCCCTTCTTTTTCTTTTCCTTAAGCTCCGCGGAGAGATCAAGAAGATACGTGATTTCTTCCGCGGTAAAATCCTTAAGTGTCAGGAATGAGCGTCCTTTTAAGCTTATCATAATAATCTCCTCTGCCTCTGTGTCTCGTACATCAGCACCCCTGCGGCCATCGCCGCGTTAAGGGATTCCACGCGTCCCATCATGGGGATCCTGATCAGCTCCCCGGCCGCATTCTGCGTCTCTTCCGTGACGCCGCGGCTCTCATTTCCTATGATGAACGCGGTTCCCCGTCTGTAATCCGGATCGGTATATACGCTGGTCCCGCGAAGCGAAGCGGCGTAGGACCGTATATTCGCTTTCGCCAGAGTCGCGATCAGTTCCGGCGCGCTCTCCACATAAAAATGCGGCACTCTGTAGACCGATCCCATCGTCGCCCGGGTGGTCTTCGGGCTGTAGATATCAACCGATCCTTCCGTGAGGAAAATGGCGCCGACGCCGGCCGCTTCCGCCGTCCGTATGATGGTTCCGGCATTACCCGGATCCTGAAGGTTCTCCAGGATAAGTACAAACGGATTCATCACACCGAGCGCTTCTTCTTCTGAGAACGGGATCTGTCTTACGACGGCGAGAATTCCCTGGGGGCTTCTCGTGTCTGACAGCGAGGCGAACCTGCCGTCTTCCGTAACCCCTATATCCGGAACGGTTCTTCCGAACCATTCGTCGGCGTCCGGATGCTCCGCCGCGAAGCTCTTTGAGACGATCACCTGCACGACGGATCCCTCCGGAGCCTCCCGAACCAGCTTTTCTCCTTCCGCCACAAAAAGGCCCTGCGTATCGCGGGCCTTTTTATTCTTCATCAGAAATTTAACATCCTTTAATGACAGCATGACCGGCCGCTCTCACAGAACTTCGTCCGGCATGATTTTCTGCGCGTTGTCTTTCGTATAACCGCCGGACATCGCTGTCGCGATTTCATACTGATACGGATCGATACCTTTGACCATCGCGAGCGCTTCGTCGATATCGAAATCCTCGAACTTGCCGTGTCTGTAACCGACCACGCGCTCACTCTTGCCCTCGATCAGAAGATCGACCGCCATGCATCCCATGATGGACGCGTACACGCGGTCCTTTGCAGTCGGGCTTCCGCCTCTCTGCATGTGGCCGAGGATCGTCGCTCTGGTCTCAAGGCCGGTAGCGGCTTCGATCCGTCTCGCCATCGAAGCGGAATGCCCGACGCCTTCCGCATTGATGATGATATGATGCTTCTTTCCGCGTCTGCGGCTGTCGATGATATTATCGATGATACGCTGCTCATTGTAATCATAGGTTTCGGGAAGCAGGATGTCCTCCGCGCCGTTCGCGATGCCGCACCACAGCGCCAGATAACCCGCATGTCTTCCCATGACCTCGATGATCGAGCATCTCTCGTGGGACGTCGATGTATCGCGGACCTTATCGATGGCTTCCATCGCGGTATTGACGGATGTATCGAAGCCGATCGTGTATTCCGTGCAGGAAATGTCAAGGTCGATGGTTCCCGGAATACCGATGACATTGATTCCCTGATGGGCAAGGCACTGGGCGCCGCGGTAGGATCCGTCGCCGCCGATGACCACAAGGCCGTCGATATTGTGCTTGCGGCAGGTTTCCGCTGCGCGCACGTGTCCTTCCGGCGTGCGCATTTCCGCGCAGCGCGCCGTATAAAGAATCGTTCCGCCCTTCTGGATCGTGTCCGACACATCCTGCGCGGTCATTTCCTTGAGGTCATCATCCATCAGGCCGTCATAGCCTCTGTAGATACCAAAAACTTTAAGTCCTTTTCCGAGTCCGCGTCTGACGACCGCACGGATCGCCGCGTTCATTCCGGGGGCGTCGCCGCCGCTTGTAAGAACTCCTATGGTCTTTATTTCTTTCTTTGTCTCAGCCATTCAAATGACCTCCCGGCACTGCATAAATTAACATTAACTGCCTGCATAGTGGTATTGTAATTCATCAAAGCACGTTTTTCAATAACGATCCTTTTGCCTGTTTCAGCCTTTACGTCTTTTTCACGCGTACTGTCACGTTGTTTTCTCCGAATTCCCTGCGGAATCCCGAAAGCGTCTGATCCGAGATCCGGATCCTGCCCTTCGAAGCCAGATTGGCGTACTTTCTGGTATCCCTTATGAAAATGCAGACCTCGTCGATGCCTTCCGATTCATGCATGAGGTCTTCCACGTCTCCCTGTTCCCTCAGATAATCCTCCATCGTCGGAAACGCGATCCACAGCTCCCTCGGAATTTCATCGAATTTCCGGACCTTTTCGCAGATCAGCTTGCTGGCCTTATTCTCCTCGGAGGAAACCCTCCCGGAGATAAAGACCTTCGCGTCCTCCTCGAGAAGATCCCTCGTCTCCTCGTAGATCTTCGGGAAAACCAGCACCTCTGCTGTTCCCACGAGATCCTCGATCGTGACAAAGGCCATCGTCTTATTGTTCTTTGTGTATTTTATGGTCTTCTGGGCGACGATGCCGCCGATCGTCTGCCTGGAATCTCCCTGAACCTTCGGCTCGCCGCTGTCCTCGTCGGGCACGAAATCCGTCGTGACCGCCGTCACTGTATTCCGCCAGATATCCTCGTACTCCTCAAGCGGATGGCCCGAAAGATAGATGCCGAGAACCTCTTTCTCAAACGCGAGCTTTACCTCCCGCGGGTACTCTCCCACATCCGGCCAGGTAATCTCGAATTCCTTCTTCTCCTCCGGCTGCATGAAGTCAAAGAGCGACATCTGTCCCGTGATCATTTCCTTGCTGTCATAGGCAGCCCGGTCAAGGATCATCGGATAAACCTGCATCATCTGCTTTCTCGTTCCGCCGAAGCAGTCGCAGGCTCCGGCGCGGATCAGGTTTTCAATCGTGCGCCGGTTCATCTCCTTCCCGTAGGTGCGGGTAATGAAATCGCGGAGCGAAGTGAACGGTCCGTTCGCATTTCTGTCGCTGACCAGGTTGTCGATGACGCTCCGGCCCACCGCCTTGATCGCGTACATACCGCATCGTATGGCTCCGTTCTCTGTCGTAAATCTCCCCTCTCCGGTATTGACCGACGGGGGCATGATCGCGATGCCTCTGGACCGGCAGTGAAGGAGGTATTCGGCGCATTTTACCGTATTGTCAATGACGGACGTAAGAAGCGCCGCCATGTACTCGACGGGATAGTAGTATTTCAGATACGCCGTCTGCATCGAGACGACGGCGTAAGCCGCCGCGTGGGACTTGTTGAACGCGTATTTCGCGAAGTCCGTCATCTCGTCGTAGATCCGGCTCGCCACAGCTTCCGGAATTCCCCGCTTTACGCATCCGGGCACGCCCTGCTCTTCATTTCCGTAGATGAAGTTTCTGCGCTCCTCTTCCATGACGCCGGCTTTTTTCTTCGACATCGCACGTCTGACCAGGTCGCTCCGGCCCATGCTGTAGCCGCCGAGATCCCTGACGATCTGCATGACCTGCTCCTGATAGACGATACAGCCGTAGGTCGGCATGAGGATCGGCTCCACAAGCGGAGAGTCGTAGGTCACGGATTCCGGATGGTTTTTCCCTTTGATGTACTTCGGTATGAAATCCATCGGTCCCGGGCGGTAAAGCGCGATACCGGCGATGATGTCCTCAAAGGCGTGAGGCTTCAGCTCCTTCATGAAATTCTTCATGCCGGTGCTTTCCAGCTGGAAGACGCCCTCGCACTGTCCCTTCCCGATCATCTCCATGACCTTCGGATCATTCAGATCGATCCTGTTAATGTCGAGGGGAACCCCGCTCTCCCGGATGAGCCGCTCCGCGTTCTGGATTACGGTGAGCGTCCGGAGGCCGAGGAAGTCCATTTTGAGAAGTCCCAGCTCTTCAAGCGTGGTCATCGTATACTGCGTCGTAATCGAGCCGTCCTGCGCCCTCGAAAGCGGTACATAATCCACCACCGGCTGGCCGCAGATCACAACTCCGGCGGCATGCATCGACGTATTTCTCGGGAGGCCCTCCAGCCGTTTCGCCATATCGATGAGATACCGGATCTGTTCGTCCTCCTCGTACTCCTTCCTGAGATCCGGATTCATCTGCAGCGCCTTATCCAGCGTGATGTTCAGCTCCTGGGGCACCATTTTCGCAATCCGGTCCGTATCGGAATACGGAATATCCAGCGCGCGCCCCACGTCGCGGATTACGCCCCTCGCGGCCATGGTACCGAAGGTCACGATCTGGACGACGCGGTCTCTGCCGTACTTTTCGACCACATAATCGATGACCTCCTGGCGGCGCTCGAAACAGAAGTCCACGTCGATATCGGGCATGGACACTCTCTCGGGGTTCAGGAACCGCTCAAAGAGAAGCGAATAGCGGATCGGATCAAGGGTAGTGATTCCGAGCGCGTAGGATACGATCGAGCCTGCCGCCGATCCTCTTCCGGGACCGACGATAATCCCGTGGTTTTTCGCGAAATGGACGTAGTCCCAGACGATGAGGAAGTAGTCGACGAAACCCATATTCCGGATCGTTCCGAGCTCGTAGTCCAGTCTTTCCTTCAGCTCCGGACGCGCACTTTCGTAATCGCTTCCGTAATTGCTCATCATGCCTTCGTGGCACAGCCTGCACAGATATTCCCAGGACGAAAGGCCGTCCGGCACGTCGTACTTCGGAATCTTCCGCTCCCCGAAGGTGATGCTTACGCTGCACCGCTCGGCGATGCGCGCGGTATTTTCAATCGCCTCCGGCACATAGCCGAAGATCTTTTTCATCTCTTCCTCAGACTTCAGGTAATACTGGCCGCCCTCATAACGCATGCGGTCCTCGTCCTGCACCTTTTTCTGGGTCTGGATGCAGAGCAGTATGTCATGGGAGTCGGCGTCCGAGCTCAGGGTATAGTGCACGTCATTTGTGCAGACAAGAGGTATGCCGGTCTCCTCGTGAAGCCGGATGAGGAGCGAGTTGACCTGTTTCTGCATCGGGATTCCGTGATCCTGCAGCTCAAGGAAATAATTCCCCTCCCCGAAGATGTCGAGATACTCGAGCGCCGCCTTCTTCGCCCCCTCAAAATCGCTGATCTCGAGGTGCCTCGGCACTTCTCCCGCAAGGCACGCGGACAGAGCGATGATGCCGCTGCTGTATTTCCGGAGGATTTCCCTGTCCACTCTGGGCCTGTAGTAGAAACCTTCCGTAAAGCCCGCGGATACGATCCGCATCAGGTTGTCGTACCCGGTATTATTTTCCGCGAGAAGCACCAGATGGTAATAGCGGTCATCGGAAGCGCCGGCTTCCTTGTCGAAGCGGCTCCCCGGAGACACATAAACCTCGCACCCGAGGATCGGTTTGATCCCCTGTGCGAGGGCCTCTTTATAGAAATCTATGCACCCGTACATAACGCCGTGATCGGTGATCGCGCAGGCCGTCTGGCCGAGCTCTTTTACGCGGGATACACATTCCTTTATTTTATTGGAACCGTCCAGGAGCGAATACTCCGTGTGGACATGAAGATGCGCAAATGCCATTTCTGCCTTTCCCCT
>CADBRO010000194.1 GCA_902797075.1 uncultured Lachnospiraceae bacterium | reverse complement strand
CTGCCGGATTTCAATCATATCATTCTGGTTATACGGACAGAGCGCGTCATAATACTCCATCGCCCTGTCGCCGCGGCCAAGCATACACTCCGCTGCCCACGCCCACGGATTCGGGTGGGAAAAGACAGCGCCGTTCTCCTTAACGCCCGGATAGACTCTGGTGATAAAACCGATTCCGTCATCAGGCTTCGTATAAGACGGAGCGTTCAGCATGATGCCGTAGGGCGTAAACAGATAGTCATATACGCTGTCCATGGCCTTCTCTCCCATCGCCTGCCCGGCGGCTCCGCAAAGCACGCCGAATGCATTGCTCTCGAGATGGACCTTTCCTTCGCGGTCGCTTCCGGTGCCGATTTTTCTTCCGTCCTTCGTGATTCCCCGGATAAACCACTCTCCGTCCCAGAGTGTTTCCGTGATGACGCGTCTCACGCGTTCCCGGATGACGGAATATGTCTTTACATCCTCTTCCCTTCCGAGGCGCTCTGCAAGTCCGATAAAATGAGACAGCGCCCAGTAATGAAGTTCGGATACCAGCGCGCTCTCGCCGCCTCCCAGATTCAGGCAGTCATTCCAGTCCGCCCTAAGGCCCATGCAGACCCCGTCAGGTCCCACCTGACGGGCTGAAAAATCGAGAATCCGCTTCATGTGCTCATACACACTGTCCGGCCCGGCATCCTTTCCGCCAGGGGCTGTGTCCGCGTAGGGAAGCACATAATCCGCAAAGGAAAGATCGCCGGTTTCCCTGATATATTCGGTAATCGCAGGAATGAGCCAGAGCGCGTCGTCAGAGCAGGCGTCCTCTATCCCGTGAATAATGTCCTTTCTGTTCACGCCGGGAATTACGGTCGGCGACCGGAAGGGTTCCTTCTCCCCTTCCTTTTTCGGCTCAAACCACCGCGGTTCAAAAAGATGCAGCCCGTAGCCGTGTGACGTCAGACCGTTCAGAAGCTGCTCGATGCGCTCCCTGCATTTTTCAGGATTCGAGTGCGGTATCGTCATCGAATCCTGCGCGGTATCCCTGTAGCCGAGTCCGGTTCTCCCTCCGACTTCGATAAAGGAGGCGAATCTGGAAAACATCACGTTGATCTCCGACTGATAGAGCGTCCAGATATTGATCATCGTATTCATCGCTTCGCTCGGCGTCCGTATCGCAAGCGCCTCCCGTTTCTTCCTCCAGAAGGCGGCGAGGTCAGCTGCGGCCTTGTCGACTGCACCATGATCGCTGTATTTTCTGCGGATGATTTTTCCCCGTTCCCGGTTTCCTTCTCCGAGCATAAATATGAGCCGGACCTCTTCTCCCGGAAGAAGCGTCAGGTTCTTCGCAAGGCTCCCACAGTGATTTCCGCCCGTTTCAAAGGAACCGCGGCATTTCCCGTCGGCGACGGCCTGCGGATCCGACTCGGTATGATAGGTGCCGAGGAATTCGTCCCTTTTACAGTCAAATCCATCGGGTTCAAAATCGGCGGTAAAAAATTCATACCCAAACTCCTCGTAGAAAAGATCATGTTCGATGATCCCGTCCTCATAGGATGATCCGGAGCAGTAGAGACTCATCTGAAAATTCTGATTGTCAATCATGATGTGGTGCCAGGAAAACTCCAGATAGGAAAAAACAGAGAGACTGCGCGTGCGGCAGCTGTCATTTCTCAGAATGACGTCCATTATCAGCGCGTCGTCGTCAAGCGGAATAAACATCCTCTGCGACGCGCTGATTTCCTTATACGCGCACTCATAGACGGAATAGGAAAGCCCGTGGCGGCATCTGTAAGAGGCCTCGCTGAGTTTTTTTCCGACCGGCTGCCATGAAATGCTGAAATACTCCGCGTCCTCATTGTCCCGTATATAAACATAAAATCCCGGCCGGTCCATCGGAACACTGTTTCCGCGGAACCGCGTCACCCGGTGATATTCCGGAGAGCCGTTGAACAGATAACCGCCCGCCGTATGATTTATAACCGCGCACATCTCCTTCACGCCGAGGTAATTGGTCCAGGAGACAGGCAGATCCACTCTGTCGATTACATACTCCAGATTTTCATTGTCAAAATGTCCGTATCGCATAATAAAGCCTCCGGTATCGTATTGTATTTCCGATTATACCGGGGCGGGCTTTCTATTCCAATGAACATGGTTGGCGGCAGCTTGAACGGAATTGGCAGATTTACAGCGGATGGCAAAATAAAAAAGCAGGCCTTTTCAGGACTGCACTTTCATCCGGTTTTCGATCTCACGAAGCTTTTCAATGCTCAGATAATAGTGTCTGGCTGCCTGTTTGGCGAGGAAAAAAGCTGTTTTATCATCATAAACGGAATCCTCTTCCATCAGGACGGCCATATCCGGAACCCACCCTGCCAGATCCAGCACTGCAAGACTCCATTCCTTAAGCGCGTCAGGCGGAGCCGGAGTATCCGTAATACGAATAAATACCCTGTACACTTCCCTGTACCATTCTCTGAACTGCCGGCGGAATTCCGCAAGGTCGAGCACTCCGTTCATGCATTCGTTGAGCGCGGAGATGAACTGTTCCGCCTGGGAAAGAACCAGCGCAAGCAGCTTCTTAATTTCAAGGCAATACGCTTCCGCATCCTCCGAAGGGCTCTCCATGGCGCGGATGAGGTCATAGCTCGGATTCTTCCAGATACATACGCCGCCTGCAAGGGTCCATCCCGAATCTGCGCGGTAATGGACCTGGCGCTGCTCTTCGTCCCAGGCATAGATCGAGCGGACATAATAATTATGTCCCAGCATATCTCTCCTGCTGCAGCCGAAATAGCACCATATCACGGATGCGGCAGTTCCCCGGAGCCGTTCCGCCTCGTGCTCATCCGCCGCGATTTCAAGATTCCGGATTTTTTCGGATATTTCTTCCGTAATCTCCCGGATCCGGTGCAGGGGCATCTGTGTATCTGTGACCAGAAATGCGGCAAACCGGCGCGTATTCCCTGTGCTCAGTGATTTCACGGAAAGGAGTTCATATCCGTTCCCCTTCAGATGAATCCCCCCAGGCTGATACGGGCGGTCGTCGGAAACCCTGAAAAACAGGGTTCCTCCCATACCGGAGCGGAAATAAGGATGCTGCACCATTTCCTTATCCCTCGCCCGGTTGAGCACAGCCATGTTTTCCCGGATACTCTCGCTTAAATCAAAGAGCGAAAGCATCCCTGCGCGCACCTTCCGCCTCGAAAGCATGGCCGCGCAAACCGCGCCGGTGTAGAGGCTGATCTCCCCTCCCGGATCCATGTAGGACAGTTCGTCCGGCGCAGACGACGCCAGCACTGCCGCCCCCCTCCCGGCGAAATCATCTATGACGCCTTCAAAGCCCGGCCGCTTATCTGATGGCAGCGGCGCGGCGCCGGCATGACAGCAGTCAAGGATCAGAACCTTTGCCTTCGGAGCCATCTTCGAAAGGATGCCGGACAGGTCGTCAAAGGCAACCGCTCCGTCTGAAAACAGCAGACAGTCATGGCTTCCGTGACCGGAAAAATACAGCAAAAAAATATCTTCATCGCGGGACAGCGAGGAAAACTCCCCGAGGGCTCTCGCAAAACCGCGGACAGTGACTCTTCCGTTTTCCCCCATGGACCGGATATGATCCTCCGGTATGCGAAGTCCCATTTTCAGAGAGTTCCTCATAAGTTCAAGATCCGCCCTGCCCGAAGGCAGATCCGTGTTTATCCCGTCGTCATAGCAGCTGACCGCCGCCAGCAGGGCAAACACCGAACTTTCACCTGTATTCTGAAATGGCTTCGTGGACTGCATCGATATCATAAATTTTGTTCTCAATAAAAAAACGGACAACAAGATCTTCTTTTCTGGAAGGTGAAAGGGCATACTCGGCGCGGGAAAGGAGGTCTTCCGTCTCGCGTATGTCCAGCTTAAGAGCGATGGCCAGGGCAATGACCGTGTCCTTCCCGGGGTGATACGCAGGATTGCTGCGGATCTTCGAGAACAGCTTCCGGTCAAGATCCGCCCGCTTATACACCTCCGCATCCTTCATGCCGCTTTCCGTAATCAGCTGAAACAGCTTTTCGTGAAACGACATGCCGATCTCTTTCAGGACGGCGGACAGGCGCTGCGCCTGTTTCGACGAAAGGGACTCTTTCACTGTGACGGATGACGAACGTTTCGGACGGCTTCCTTCACCGGAGCGCGGCTCCACATAATACCGTCCTATGTAAGCGTTCAGTCTGTCATAAAACTCTGAATTCATCTCTCCCCTCACCTTTCCTGCCTGCATGGCTGCGCGTATTCGCATGCATCTCCCGCCGGCGCGTCTTCCCTGAACTGCAGCGGATTCCGATGACATTATCATATCACACGGGAAAAGGTAAAAGGTCGCCGGAAAGGCGACCTCTTTCTCCGAACGGTTTCATGTATTTGCTGCGGCCTTAAGGACCGTCTCCATCATTTTTCCGGCTGAAACGCTGCCGCACTGCTCCGCGTAATAAAACGCCTTATACGCATCCTCAAAGCTCTGTTCGATCCGGATCGTGAGCCCGTCCTCAGGCGTATACTCACCCTCGTAAAATGCACTTCCCAGCGTTTCGAGAATCTCCGCTGTCTCCTCCGTCTGCGGAGCGCGGCAGGCGTGGGTGACCGCCTCGCGGAGAAGCACTCCCGCAGCGCCGGCACGGTCTTCCGCAGACGCTCCGTCCATAATCGCCTCCGCCAGAATTCCCTGTGCGAGACGGACGCATACTCTCAGCATGCTGCCTCCCGCGTTTTTCCGAAGCTTTCCGTCGTGCCACGCCAGATAATAGTGTCCCAGGATCATATAGCCATTTGTAATGTTCCTTTTCTCTTCATCTGCGGAATCGAGTTGAGAAAAACCGGCGTCAGAATAATCACCCATATATCCGGCCAGTCCTCCCAGCATTTTTATCGAAACGACGGTATCCTCATCTCCCCGCTGCCTGAAAATTCCGATCAGCCGGTCAATCTCTTCACTTACGATACGCGACCGCTCGTCAGGCGGCAGCAGTTTGATCCGTTCGCGCTCTTCGGCGCTTTTCAGCTGCAGAGCCGTATTCACGGATCTTTCCTCGAGGGCGGACAGATTTGACGGCATTTCAAGACGAACCACGGAGCATTCATAGTCTTCTTTCGCAAGGGATACGCCGCATTCCTCCGCTAGCTTCTTAAGCGACTCCAATCGCTCCGGACCGATCCCCTGGATCTTCATCAGATCTGCTTCTGAGCGGTCCATAAGATCGCCGAGCAGTATGATTCCGGCCTGCTCAAGATCACGGCAAAGCGACGGTCTGATTTTCCCATCCCCGCAGAGGGATGAAAGCAGCATCATCCGTTTCGCGGGATCCTGCTTCCGCTCAAGCTCCGACCGCTCAAGCCGGCAATACAGCTTCCATGTTATTACGCAGAGCCGCATAAGTTCAGACTCCGCGTCTCCTTCTTCGATTCCCAGCTCTTCCGCACAGGATAAAAGCGAAACATCGTCAAGCTCAGGAAGACAGATTCTGGCCAGCCGCTGCGTATCGGTCACATGATTTGAAAACGCCTTTCCGAGCACGACGCCGTAGGACTCCTCGATCGTCTGCAGTATACTTCCCCCAAGTGCGTGACCGACAAGCGGCAGGAATCCCGCGAAAGCGTCAAACTCCTCCATCATTCTCCGGAGGCTTTCCCCGTCCTCATCGGATGAGAGTTTTCTCTGAAAATGTCCCCGGTCCTCACCGTTTATCACCTTGATCGCACTGATCCCCCGGATCCGGTTCCTTTCCTCGGAAATGTCAACCGCAATCACAGCGTAGGATCCCCTGCTTCCCTGACGCGGCAGCTCCGAGGGTTCTCCCGGACCGATCAGCTCGCTCATATAGAGATCTATCCGGAAGCGGTAGGCGGAAGTGTCACTTTCATCGTCATATTTCTGCGGCTGGTCCCGGACTATGCCGTAAAAAAACTTTCCGGCGTCCAGAAGAGCCGCAATCACGGCGTTCTGGGCTCTCGGAATATACCCGAGTTTTCTTCCCTTCGCGTCGATGACAATAACCGCCTTCTCGTCGAAACGGTTATCCGCTTCGTGAAGCAGCGTGACGCGGCTGCCGGCAGGCAGTTCCTTCACAAGGTGATCCGCATCCCCTATATAGCGCGTGCCGACCACGGACATCCTTGTAAGATAGATATCCCTCGTCATGGACGGAAGAAGTGAGCTGCTCCCGTGAAGCAGCTCGCCAAGCCCGGCTTCAGATAATGTCAGTTCATTCATACACATTTACCTTAGTCTCTCTACTGCTGCATTTTCTGCCTCACCTGCCGGATCAGCTCTTCAAGGGCCGCGTCTGCCTCGCGGATATCCTTCAGCTGCTTTTCCATCTCCTCCCGGCGCTCCCGTAGCAGTTCTTCATTTTCAAGAAGCTCCTTCATCGTATACGGGAAGGATCCCCTTATGGAATCCACCTCACGGATAAGCTGATTCATCAGAGCGCGAAGCTTTCTCACGAGCGCTTTAAGCTTCCCGCAGTCCTCCGGCGTGTCGGAATACTGTTCCTCCGGATTTTTCATTCCCTCGAGTTCGTCATAAATCCGCATGATCGTATCAAAATCACCGCGGTCAAAGGCTTCTCTGGCCTTAAGGAAAAGCTCCTTTTCGTGCTCCGTGAGGTTCGGATTCGCATCTGGATGAAGCCGCTTGATGATTTCGTGATAAATCTTTCGCATTTTCCGCACAAAGGCGTCCTTCGCCGAATCGCCGTCCGCCTTGTCAGATCCGCCGGCGGGACCGTCGTCCTGACCTATACGGTCACGATCTTCCCGCGGACCGCTGCCGGACGAGCCGCCGTTTTTATCCTGACTGCCGCCGGAAGAAGCATTCTCCCCCGTTTCACTGTCTGATCCGGAGGATGTGCTCCCGTCCGTTCCGCCATCCGGTCCGGAAGGGTCGTCATCTCCCGTTTCATAGAAGCCGCTTCCCTGATAATCCGACCATCCGGTCTTCTCCCATCTGTCTCTCGCCTCTTCCGCTTCACCGGCTTTTCGGTTCAGATCTTCCTCATACCCCCGGGTCTCCTCCCGCGCCTGGTCTTCCGCCTTTTGGTAGGAAGCCGTCTCCTGCCGGTTCAACTGTGCGCGCAGAAGCTCGAGAATCCGCTGTTTTTCCCTGAGATACATCTTTGCGGCCAGGATCTCACGCTCGAGGGATCCGATCTTCTGCTCATATTCCGCCCGGAGAGCGGGACAGATGCGGGAGATCAGATCGTCCCGAAGCGCGGTAAGCCTGGCTATCTCCGCGCGAAGGCGGTTTACTTCCTCGATCAGGCGCTCGTATTCAGATCTGACTGCAACGAGCTCTTCCCTCTCGTCCGCCGGCGTTTGATTCAAATCCTTCCTACCATCCATGACAGCCTCTGCCCTATTCTCTTAAAACTCTGAAATGACACCGGGTAATACACAAAGTATACCTCAAACCCGGAACCAGTGACAATTCTATGACAGTGCCCATGGTATGCTTTACACATAAAAGAAATACTTCAGGCAACAAAAGCGAGATATACATGTCTGACGAGCCCGGCGCCGGTGGATGTGCAGAGAAGCAGGACAGCCTGATGGCGGGACATAAACAGCAATACAAATGCGGATTTGAGCGAAAGCTTTACGAATTCAGGTAATTTACTTTATAATATAAAGAAAACAATCCAAGGAGTGTAACGATGAACAAACTTTTCACATTCTTCCGAGCCACGGCAACAGCAAGGTTTTTTATACCTGCCGGTATCTTTGCTGTTGTTTTTGGCGTGCTTCTGCTTTCTTTTGCAAATAAATCTAAAAACTGGACCCGGACGGAGGCAGTGGTTACAAGAACAGAGCTTGCGGAAGAAGAATACACAGAAGACGGCGAGCATCACGAAGCCACCTATTACACCTATGTCCGTTACGAAGCGGGAGGCGGAACCTACGAAGAGCTTCTCGGGGAACTTTCCGGATTTAAGGAAGGCGACGTCGTCAAGGTCATCTATGATCCGGATCATCCGGAAAATGTATCCCAGCCCGTCGGTATGATCCTGCCGTTCGTATTCATCGGGGCAGGAATTGCTGCTGCCGTCTTCGGCGCAGTCAGTCTCATCAGAGAGTTGAAAAAGGAAAAAGCTTTAAGAGATCAGGAGAAGGAGTGGAATTATGGAAAATAAGACTTATTTTTTTCGTCCGGATAATAAGGTTCTGAAACAGGGCTTCTTTATGACAGATGCGGAAGGCAATACTGTCTATGAATCAAAAGTCCTCAAGCAGTCCCTGATCGGACCGGCAAAAGTAGAATTCATCAACCATGTATCCGGGAAAACGGAGGAACATCAGGTCGGAAAGGTCGGCACTACGGAAGTATCCGGAGCATTAACCGAATTCTTTTCGGTAAAATCTTCTTTCAAATTCGACGGTAAAAAGATCTGGGATTACCTGCACGGGATGGGTGTCCGAATCGACTCTGCGATGTCCGGGGGAAGACTGGGAATGACATATACCGTTTCTCTTCGGGGGGAGCAGATTGCGACGCTTTCAAGCGCCTCGCCTAAAGGGGGAAAGGCGCTCATCACAAGCCCCTATCACTACGACGTCACCACGTCCGAAGAATACCTTGACCTGGCATTCCTTACGGTATACTCCATCGCGAGAACAGACCAGACATTTTATGATTGATGCGCACAGAATTTTCGGAAAAGGGGAAATTCCTACATGATCAGCCGTGATCTCGCACGTAAATTCATCGAACAGGTCACCCAGTATACGGAATTCAACGTAAATATCATGGACGAAAGCGGCACTATTATCGCAAGCCGCGATCCCGAACGGGTCGGCCAGTTCCATGAAGTAGCCCACAGAATCCTGAGCGGCAAGGAAGATATCGTGGCCGTCACGGATCCCCGCGGATATTCTACCGTCCTGCCCGGCATCAATATGGTCATCGAAGCCGACGGCATAAGGGAAGGCGTCGTCGGGGTCACCGGGGATCCTGAAGAAATCCGCTCCGTTGCCCTGATTATAAAAATGGCGATCGAGACGATGCTTCGGTATGAACACAGCCAGCAGGAGCTCCGTCTCCGCAAGAGCCGCAAGGAACGCTTCATCCATCTTCTCACATCGGAAGAGCACAGCGACCCCGACGAGCTCCGGCTGATGGCGGATGAACTCGATTATCCCGAGGACATCCTCCGGATTCCGATCCTGGTCCATACAAAAAAAGAAGACGCCGAAAAAGCGCTGGATCTTATCCGTACCAGGCCGTCTCATACCCGGAAGGATATCAGCTATGTAGTCAGCCCCCATCACTTTGTGGTCTTCAAGACCCTCCCCGGACGTTCTGACCGGCTGCCTGCGGATTACAGGGAGATCGTCCTTGAATACATCGAGCCTCTCCTTAACATGATGTCCGGAGACAGTGACAGCGTACGCATCTTTGTCGGAAGCTTCCAGAACCGTTTCCCCGGATATTACTCGGCCTATCAGCACTGCAGATGGCTGGAACGGCATAAGCCCAAGGAAAACCCTGCATTTTTCCGGAATCACGCCGGCGAGTACCTGGCTGACACCATACCGATGAAAGAGCTTCACCGGATTTATTTTCTCTATGAAAAAATGCTTCCGCCCGACAAGCGCAGCACCTGCCTCGATTCAGCAGCAGCGCTTCTGAAAACAAACTTTAACTTTCCGAAAGCGGCAGCCATGCTGTATATTCACAAAAATACGCTTGTCTACCGTTACGGACAGCTGAAAGACCTCCTTCAGATCGACCCGGTCGCCTCATCACAGGACCGGGCATTTCTCAGGGGGCTCTATCTGTATCTGGCAAGGAAGGGGGAACGCGGTTCCGAAGGGGATTCCTCTTCATCGTAACGGCGTTTTGTTTCTTTAACACAAAAATATACCTGTCGTTGGTGCGGCAGAGGGGATAAATCCTCTGCACACTTATGCTATAATCACAATTGACCGGTGATAATACACCGCAATTTCATTTCATAGCAGGAGGAAGCATTATGACAGGTTTACCACTCATTCTGGTCTTCATTCTGGCCATCATCGTGATGATCATTATGATCTCCAAATTCAAGATTCACCCCTTTGTCTCGATCATGCTGATTTCGCTTGTTCTCGGCATTATCGCGGGCATTCCGATCGTTGACAGGACGCTGGAGGACGGAACCAAAATCAGCGGTCTTGCAAATGTAATCGGCTCCGGCTTCTCCGGAACATTTTCAAGTATCGGCATCGTCATCATCCTCGGCGCCCTGATCGGCAGCATCCTCGAGGTGACCGGCGCAGCGCTTAAGCTGGCTGACATGGTGATCCGTCTGGTGGGACAGAACAATCCGGTTCTGGCCATGGAACTCATGGGATGGGTCGTATCGATTCCCGTTTTCTGCGACTCCGGATTCGTCATTCTGAACCCCATCCGCAAGGCGCTCGTACAGCGCACGAGAGAGTCCTCCGTATCCATGACCATCGGTCTTGCGTCCGGTCTCTACATCGCCCACGTCTTCATCCCCCCGACACCGGGCCCGATCGCGGCCGCTTCGACACTCGGCATCGGAGACAATCTGCTCCTCGTCATGGGTCTTGGCGCGGTCTGTTCCATCTTCCCGCTGATCGCCGGCTTTATCTACGCCAAGTTTATCGGCAAAAGGGTGAAAGCAGATGACGAAGTCGACAAGGCAGAGGTCGTAAAGACTTATGAAGAGCTGGTCGCGGAGTACGGCAGGCTTCCGAGCGGATTCTCTTCTCTCGCTCCGATCATCGTCCCGATCATCCTTATGGCCCTTTCTTCCATCTTCTCCATGGCGCACATGACAGGCGTATTCGCTGATCTCGTCGCTTTCCTCGGAACACCGATCATCGCGCTCGCAGTCGGTACTGCATTCGCGGCAGCGCAGCTGAAAGGCGCAGGAAAGATGGCCCAGTTCTATGATATCTGCAACGATACGCTGAAGACCGTAGGTCCGATCCTCTTCGTAACTGCTGCAGGCGGCGTACTCGGAAAAGTCATTTCCGCATCCGATATGGTCAACTACATTTCCTCCCATGCAGAGGTTCTGTCGGCAATGGGCATCTTCTTCCCATTCCTGCTCTCCGCGATTCTTAAATCCGCGCAGGGCTCTTCGACTGTCGCCCTTACGACGACCGCAGGTATCGTCGCGCCGCTCCTTCCGGTTCTCGGATTTACGACGCCGGTTCAGATCACACTGGTCTGCATGGCGATCGGCGCCGGCGCGATGACAGTCTCCCACGCGAACGACTCCTATTTCTGGGTTGTCACGAACTTCGGAGCCATGTCTCCGGACCGCGGCTATAAAACACAGACCGCGAATACGCTGGTGATGGGCATCGCTTCAATCATTGAGATCGCGCTTCTCAGCCTGTTCCTTCACTGATGGCCTGAACTGCCGGAAGGAGAATTACAAAGATGAAACTCTTATTTGCATCCGATTCATTTAAGGGGAGTCTGACAAGTGAAAAAACCGTTGAACTCCTTGGGAAAGCTGCCCGTGAGGTTTTCGGAAAATGTGAGTACTCCGGCGTTCCGGTCGCCGACGGTGGCGAGGGAACCGTTGAAGCCGTCATCAATGCAGAGAAAGGCGAAATGGTCTCCGTGAAAGTTCACGGCCCCCTCATGGAGGATACCGACAGTTTCTACGGAATCTTCGACGGTGACAAGGTTATCATCGAAATGGCCGCCGCTTCCGGACTCCCGATGGTGCCGGAAGAGCTGCGCAATCCGCTGAATACGACAACCTACGGCACAGGCGAGCTGATTCTTAATGCCCTTAACCGGGGCTGCCGCGATATCTCGATCGCGATCGGCGGCTCCGCGACCAACGACGGCGGCATGGGCTGCGCCAGGGCTCTCGGCGTAAAATTCCTGGATAAAGAGGGAAATGAGCTCGAGGGCTTCGGACGCGATCTGATCAATGTTGCCTCAATCGACGTCTCCGGTATGGACGAACGTGTCAAAGAGACGAAAATCACCGTGATGTGCGACGTCACCAATCCGCTCTGCGGAAAGGACGGTGCAACATGGACTTTCGGAAAGCAGAAGGGAGCGACTCCTGAAATACAGGAAGAGCTTGAAAAAGGAATGTGCAGCTACCGCGACGTCATTAAAGAAACCTTCGGCATCGATTGCGACAAGGTTTCCGGAGCCGGCGCCGCCGGCGGGCTCGGAGCGGCTCTCAAGGTCTTCTTCGGAG
>CADBRO010000193.1 GCA_902797075.1 uncultured Lachnospiraceae bacterium | reverse complement strand
GATCGAAAAAGACTATGTCATCCCGGTATCGGTTGTTGACGCTGAAAATGTCGACGAATTCCAGGGATTCGGCAACTATGAGGAAAAAGCTGAATAATCAGACCTTTCTTCAGGCATGATGTAAATGCAGGGGCAGCAGGAAACTGCTGCCCCTGATTCGGAAAAATCGGACAGACAGAAAATGTTAGGTCTGATTCGGAAAAATCGGACTGACGGAAAATGTTAGGACTGGTTCGGAAAAATCGGACAGACATAAAATGTTAGGACTGATTCGGAAAAATCGGACAGACGGAAAATGTTAGGACTGATTCGGAAAAATCGGACTGAACGGAAATATTTGGGTTGATCAGAAATATAAGGGATTAACAGGAGGCAGCTGCTTTGGAACTGCTCAGAATGGAACATATTCATAAATCCTTCTTCGGAGTGAAGGTTCTTGACGATGTATCTCTTACCGTCAAGGCCGGCGAAATCCATGCCCTTCTCGGCGAAAATGGCGCCGGGAAATCCACTCTGATGAACATTCTTTCGGGAGTATACACGAGAGACGAGGGCACAGTCACATTTGACGGAAAAGAACTCCCGAACGGCTCCATCAGCGCGTCAGAGGGCGCAGGAATTGCGTTCGTGCATCAGGAGCTGAATATATTCAATGACCTTGAAGTTTACGAGAACCTCTTCCTCGGCAAGGAGATTACAGGGTTTGGCGGAAAGCTCGACAAAAAAGCTATGATCCGTGAAGCGGAGCAGCTTTTTGCGGAAATGGGAGTTCCCCTCCAGCCTCGCGCGCTTGCCGGCGATCTGGTCACCGGGGCCAAGCAGGTTCTCGAAATTGCGAAGGCGCTGCATTCGCGGGCGAAGCTGATTATTCTTGATGAGCCCACGACGGCGCTCAGCACATCGGAGATCGAGCACTTCTTCGGGCTGATCCGCAGCCTTAAGGAGAAGGGAACGGCATTTATTTTCATTTCACACAAAATGCCGGAAATCTTTGAGATCGCCGATGAATATACAGTTCTGAGGAACGCCCGTTTCATCAGTACGGGAAAAATCGCGGATGTGACGCCGGAGCAGATCACCCGCGACATGGTCGGAGAGACATTTGCAAATGAAGACGTCTACGAAAAGCGTGAGCTCGGCGACGTGGTGCTGAAAGCGGATAATCTCTCCGGACAGGGCTTTTCTGATGTGTCCTTCGAGTGCAGAAAGGGAGAAATCCTCGGATTTACGGGACTTCAGGGAGCCGGGTGCTCCGAAGTTCTGCAGACGATTTTCGGGGCGCTTCCCTCGGGCGGCGGTACGCTCACGGTTCACGGATCCAGGGGCGCACAGGGGAATATCCATCTCGCCATGAAAGAGGGAATCGGCATGATCCCCGCGAACCGCAAGGAAAATTCCGTGATCCCGGATATGACTCTTCTGGAGAATACATATCTGTCCAGGCACACGATTGATACGAAGAATCCTTCTATCAACAAGAAAAACGAGCAGGTTCGTTTTGAGGGCTTCAAGAAGACTCTGAATATCAAGGCGAATAAATCCGATGACCCGATCGTGAGCCTTTCCGGCGGAAACCAGCAGAAGGTAATACTCGCGAGATGGCTCGATACGGACGCGCAGATCCTGTTGATGGATAATCCGACGCAGGGTATCGACGTCGGCGCGAAAGAGGAGATTTACCGCCTGATCCTGAAGCTTGCGGAAAGCGGAAAGACGATCATCGTGAATACTCTGGAGATACCGGAGCTGAAAAAAATCGCCGACAGGTGCATCGTGTTCTATCACGGAAATATAGTGGCTGATTTGCCGCATTCCGAGATCGAGGAAAACAAGGTCATGATGTATTCAACCGGGGCGCTGAAATAAGGAGAAGGAAATGTCTGAGAAATTAAAGAAATTTTGGAGCGGTTATAACTTTATTGTTGTATTTCTGATTATTTTTATCGCCTATATCATCATCAACGGAAAGGCGACATCCTGGACGACGATCAAGAACATTTTCCTCCACAGCGCCATCCTCGGAACGATCGCGATCGGGCAGGGCCTGATCGTTCTGACCGGCGACATCGATCTGTCGGTCGGTTCCTCATTTGTTTTGGCCGGCGGGTTTGCGATCATGTTCTTCAACAAGGTCAACAGCATTTTCCTGCTGCTGATCTGCGCGCTGGTACTTGGCGCTGCCTTTGGTTTCTTAAATGGTCTTATGGTCGGTAAATTCAAGATGCCTTCCTTCATCGTTACACTGGCGACGATGCTGATTTACCGGTCGATTTCGCAGTACGTCATGAACACGATGGGCTGGACCCGCTACAGTGTGGACGCGCAGCTTTCCCGTTACCGCGCGCTGTTCATGTTCGGTAATGGCAGTTTCCTCACGATCTCGCTGCTAGCGATCGTGTGGCTGGCGGTCGCCATTTTCATGATTTATATGACGAATTCGACCAAGTACGGCAAGCGGATTTACGCGCTCGGCAGCAACGCGAAAGGCGCGCTTCTCGCGGGCGTCAATGTCGTCCGGACGAAGATTTCCGTCTATGTGATCTGCGGCCTTACGGTCGGTCTTGCGACATTCCTCAAGATCGCGAAGGATACGTCCTTTGACCCGGCGACGTCCGGCAAGAACTACGAGCTGTATTCCATCGCGGCGGTCGTCATCGGCGGCATCAGCATGTCGGGCGGCAAAGGCAAGATCCTCGGAATTATCTTCGGTACGATGTCCTTCACGCTGATCGATAAGATCATCACAGCGCTGGGAATGAATGCGCTGCTGAATGATACCGTCAAGGGCGTGATCCTTCTGGCGGCGGTCGGCCTGCAGATGATCCAGAAGAGATCGAGAGACTGATAAGCGGAAAAGCTATTTCTGTCGAAAAATGCTGACGCGCCAGCCTTAGGCGTCAGTCCATAGAATGAATAACAAAGACCCGGACTCCAAAGTGCAGAGTCCGGGCCTTTTATTGTGTTCAAATAGCTTATTCAGGCTCAACCTGAGTGATGCCCGCGTTGTTCTCGACACGCGCCACAAAGTACGGCTCGATCTGATCAAAATCATAGCTTCCTTCGAAATACTTCTTGGCAACCCCGCGAACCGCAGCTTCGCAGATTTCGTCATATCTGGAGGTCTTCACTCCGGAGATGCGGTCAGCATTTCTGATAAAGATCTTCGTCGGATTCTGTCCGCCGAGAATTTCAAGCGCGTGGATGTCATTTTCGGCGTCCGCCTCCATGACCTTTCGGTTATTGACAAAATCGCCGTCCGTTAACCGGATGTTGGCCATGATATATTCATCTGTTGTCATTGCCCGCATGATGTCCGCGATGAGCTCCGCATTGTCGGTGCCGCGCGCCGCGAACATCCAGGTTCCTCTCCAGAAAAATGGCGCCGGTCCCTGGCATACGGCCCATCCGCCCGTGTTGGCGATGGAGCCGACGACTTCCTGGCTCAGGCAGTAGCGGATCATCCACTCGGGACCGAAGCAGCAGAAGACATTTCCTTCGGGCATAAGCGTTGCCGTGCTCCAGTCTGCGCTCCACATCGACGATGTCGTAGATGCGCCGGACTCAACCAGCTCCTTGGAGTTGACAATCCATGAATTGATATTGTCGGGGATCTTGATTTCACCATCGCGTGAGATCCAGTAATCGCTCATGCTGCCCGCATATGCCTGAAATGTATCCGCCGCGGAAGCGGTCATGGAATATCCTGCGTCCAGCATTTGTTCCGCCGTTTCCATGAATTTGTCCCAGGTTTTTACGTGCTTCTGGATTTCCGCGGGACTTGTCGTGCCGAATACCTTCTCTGCGATCGCTCTGTTATAGATCAGAACGCCCGGAGTACATTGCCATGTAAGTCCGCGAATATTGCCGCTCCGGTCGCTTGCCGCTTCCAGCGTATAGGGGAACTGTTCGCTCAGCTCATCCTCGGTGATGCCGAGATTCTCGATGGGAACCGTAACCGAGCGCTTCGCGTCCACATATCTTCCGAGGAAGCTGTCTTCGGCGAGGAAGATATCAACCCGCTCGTCGGGATCCTTGTGCTCGTTGTCTGGCAGAATCCGGTCGAGCCTGTCCTGATAGGCGTTCATGTCTGTCGAGGTGACGGTCCATCGCACCGTGACGTCTCCGATCATGCCAGTCTCGCCGTCGATTTCGATGTAGCCGGGATAATGGTCGGCGACTCTGGTTTTGAATTCTTCATTGAAGCATTCAATATTCAAAACCGAACCTGCGGGAAGGGAATCCCCGGCCTCACTGCTGGCCTCTGCGGTATCTTCACTGTCAGCTTCGTCTTCACCGCTGGCGGCGTCTTCACCGCCGTTTTCTGCATCAGCTTCGGTCTCGCTGTTGTTTTCCGCGGCGGACACCGTTAAGCCTCCAACGACCGACCCCGAAAATGGGACCGCGAGGAGAGCGGCCGCTATTCCCGCTGCGAGAATTTTCTTCCTCATCTGATCAACCTCCCTGTCTGTCCGGAACGCCGGGCAGGTTCATGATGCTGTTGTTCAATGCTCAGTACTTTGCACTGTCTCGGATTTGATATTGAACTATTTCTGTTATTTTTGATGATCTATATATGATCATGAAGGACTGCTGCGCAGGTATATCAGCCCATATCGCCGGAGCTGCGTCGAAGGGCTGACGTCAGTTCAGCCCAAATGCCCATGAAGCTTCAAAAGGGCTGACAAAAAGAGTCATCAAATCAGCCCATATCGCCGGAGCTGCGTCGAAGGGCTGACGTCAGTTCAGCCCAAATGCCAAAGAAGCTTCATAAGGGCTGAAAAACAGAGCAATCTAATCAGCCCGTATCACTCTTGATTTACATATAGTATGTTAATATTAAGTTTGATCTTAATCGTTACTCAATGCGCCAGAGCGCGCACAGCGCGATTCCGATCAGTCCTCCGATCAGCGCGCCCATCGTATTGCAGATCAGGTCGTCAACCTGAAAATATCCAAGCTTCGTATAGTACTGTCCGAGCTCCGTGGCAAGTGAGCAAAGGAAACCAATCAGCAGAACCGCCGACGGACGCCTGAATTTCTTTGAGACAAACGGCAGCAGGTACCCGAGAGGAAGATAGAGGAGCACATTGAGAAGCACCTCCCGCGCCTTTCTCGCGCTCTCGACATGAATAGAAGCGAGCGCAGCCTGCGCATTTCCATGAATAATTTCCTTTATGAGTCCGATCACTCCGAGGTCGACCCGGAACGCCGCGTCAATATCCGCCATCGGCGTCAGAACATTCCAGCTGTCCGCCACCATTGAATGTCTGTTGAAAAATGTAAAATACAGCTCGCCCGCCGCGTATGCCATAAGCACAATCAGCGAAATCACGGCGACGTAAGAGCGCTTCTTAAGTCCGAAAACGAAAAACGGCATGGAAAGCACGACCGCCGCGACGAGCGCGATTATCATGAAATCTTCTGTGGTAAACAGCACTTGGGACTCGCGAATCAGTTTTTCTGCGGTATCCAATATGCAGCTCCTTTC
>CADBRO010000192.1 GCA_902797075.1 uncultured Lachnospiraceae bacterium | reverse complement strand
TAATCACCGCTCCTTTCGTCATTTTCATTCTCCTTTATCCGGTCAAAAGTAATCTGCAGTCCGCTTCGCTGCCTGATGCTAAAACAGGAATTCGGACAGAACCATGTTGCTTACGTCGAGGCCGCGGTCGGTAAGCCGCACGCGCTCTCCGTCGTATATAAGAAGCCCTTTGCGGACCTCTTCGTCAATCACGTCTCCGTAGACGTCTCCGATCGGAATTCCGAATGCGGACCTGAATTCTTCAGCGGAAACACCCTCGTCCATCCGAAGTCCCAGAAACATAAATTCTTCTATCTCGCTTTTCTTATCGAGCTGTTCCATCTCCCGGACGAGCCTTCCCGGCTCGTGGCTGTTGTCGATATAATCCGTAATCTTCCGGGTGTTCCGCCACCTCGTGTGTTCGAACAGCGAAGCGGCTCCGATTCCGAAGCCGATGTAGTCTCCCCTCTTCCAGTAGCGCACGTTGTGGCGGCAGACCATTCCGTCCTTCGCGTAGTTGGAGATCTCATAGCGCCGGTATCCCGCATTTTCAAGACAGGTTTTCGCATCATGGAACATCCCGCTTACGGTTTCCTCATCCGGAAGCGGAAGCCTGCCCTCTTTTTGCAGACGGGCGTACTCGGTTCCTTCCTCCACGATCAGGCTGTAGCAGCTGATGTGCGAGGGCTCGAGATCCACGGCGAACTGAATGCTCTGCCGGAAGCTTTCCGGCGTCTGGAGCGGAATTCCCGACATTAAATCGATGCTGATGTTGTTTATGCCGCAGTCCCTTAGAAGCCTTACGCTTTTTTCCGCGTCTTTCGCGGTGTGGATGCGCCCGAGGTGCGAAAGCTCTTCGCCTACCGCCGACTGGACGCCGAGACTTACCCTGTTTACACAGTCAAATACAAAAGAAAGTATCCGGGTATTCACCGTACCCGGATTCATCTCCATCGTAATTTCTGCCTTCGGGGAAATGTCGAATGAATCTCCGAGCGCCCGGAATATACTCTTAAGCGCTCCTTCATTCATGACGGAGGGCGTCCCTCCGCCCAGATAAATGCTGTCGACACGTCTTCCTTCAAGCGTCCCTGCGTATCCCCGGATCTCCCGGATCATCGCCGCGGCGTAGATCTTTTTCAGCTCTTCATCCGCCGGAAACGAGAGAAAATCGCAGTAACGGCATTTTCTGACACAGAATGGAAAATGCAGATAAAGCCCTACGTCCATCAGTCGTCCTCGTCCAGCTTCAGTACGTTGAGGAAGGCTTCCTTCGGAACCTGTACGTTTCCGATCTCGCGCATCTTCTTTTTACCTTCCTTCTGTTTCTCCAGAAGTTTCCTCTTTCTGGAAATGTCGCCGCCATAGCATTTCGCCAGCACGTCTTTACGCGCCTGCCGCACGGTCTCGCGGGCGATAATCTTCGAGCTGATCGCCGCCTGGATCGGTATGTCGAACAGCTGCCTCGGTATTTCCTTCTTCAGCTTTTCGCACATCTGTGAACCCCTCTTGTAGGCATTCGGCGCGAATACGATGAAGGACAGCGCGTCCACCGCCACGTGATTCACGAGAATGTCCAGCCGGACGAGTTCGCTCCGTTCATATCCCGAAAATTCGTAATCAAAGGAAGCGTACCCCCGGGAGCGGCTCTTCAGGGCGTCGAAGAAATCATAGATAATCTCGTTGAGCGGCATCTTATATTTCAGCACCGCTCTGTTCGCTTCGATATAATCGGTGCTCTCGTATACGCCGCGGCGCTCCTGGCAAAGCGTCATGATCGCCCCGATGTATTCCTTCGTCAGCATGATCTCTGCGCTGACCCAGGGCTCCTCCATATAGTCGATTTCGGAGGCATCCGGCATATTCGTCGGATTTGTAAGTTCAATTACCGTGCCGTCCGTCTTGTGGATCTTGTAGATGACGCTCGGCGCTGTGGTAATCAGGTCCAGGTCAAACTCGCGCTCCAGCCTCTGCGTAATCACGTCGAGGTGCAAAAGTCCGAGGAATCCGCAGCGGAAGCCGAAGCCCAGCGCCTGGGACGTCTCCGGTTCATACTGGAGGGCAGCGTCGTTCAGCTGAAGCTTCTCCAGTGCGTCCCTAAGATCCGGATACCTGGGCGTCTCAGCCGGATAGATGCCGCAGTAAACCATCGGCAGCGGCTCCTGGTACCCCGGAAGGGCCTCTTTGGCCGGATTGTCCGCTTCCGTAACCGTATCGCCGACTCTCGCCAGCTTCAGATCCTTGATGCTCGCCTCGAGATATCCGACCATGCCGGCGGAAAGCTCCTCCGCCGGAAGGAATTTTCCGGCTCCGAAGGTTCCCACCTCCGTCACCTCGAACTCCGCGCCGGTAGCCATCATCCGGACTTTCGTCCCCTTCCGGACGGATCCGTCGAATATGCGCATGAAAATGATGACGCCCCGGTAGCTGTCGTAGACAGAATCGAAGATCAGGGCTTTCAGCGGCTCATCCGGATTTCCCTGCGGGGCAGGCAGCTTCCGGACGATCGCCTCGAGAACTTCCCTCACATTGAGGCCGGTCTTTGCGGATATCCGCGGGCAGTCAGCGGCCTCAAGGCCTATGACGTCCTCAATCTCCTCCGCCGTCTCATCGGGCTGCGCGCTGGGAAGATCGATCTTATTGATCACGGGAAGGATCTCCAGATCGTGATCCAGCGCCAGATAGACGTTGCCGAGCGTCTGCGCTTCGACGCCCTGGGTCGAATCAACCACAAGGACTGCGCCGTCGCAGGCCGCGAGGCTTCGGGATACTTCATAATTAAAATCCACGTGACCCGGCGTATCGATGAGGTTGAAGACATATTCTTCCCCGTCGTCCGCCCGGTACACCGTTCTCACGGTCTGCGCCTTGATGGTAATGCCGCGCTCCCGCTCAAGCTCCATATTATCCAGCACCTGATCCTGCATCTCGCGCTCGGTGAGAAGGCCGGTCATCTCGATGATCCGGTCCGCAAGGGTGCTTTTTCCGTGGTCAATGTGGGCAATAATGCAAAAATTCCGGATTTTGCTCTGGTCCATATACGTTCCTTTTCTTTTATCAGAGTCAGATCAAGTCATCATATCATATCCGGACTCCGCGGTCAAAAACTGCTTTTGTGTTTCAGACTTTCCCCGGTCAGAAGACTTCCTTCGTCGCGATGACGTCCACGCCGCATCCGGCTGCGTCAGGCACAATCACATCCCCTATATGAACGGGGCAGGGGACCGTGACCCCGCGTACGGCGTCGATCACGTCAAAGATCTTATCCTTCGGTACATCTGAAGCTGTTTTGCAGGATACCGTCCTCGCCCCGGTACTGCTGCCGGATACAAAGACAGAGCTGGTGACGATTCTCGTCGGATTCGTCACTTCTTTTCTGCCGTATACCTCTCCCCTCTTGCAGGTATTCCCGGTCACACGGACCACCTCTCCGTCCGCGATTTCAACGTCCAGCGTACATCCAAGAGGACAGTTGATGCAGGTCAGCACCCGGTGCCCGCTTTTTAATTCACTCATACTGATTCCTCCTCAACCGAAATCCGGATTTCTTTTAAGCCCCTGTTCCCGGCGAAGAGTTCTTCTTTCAGAAGGAGCTCTTCCATCTCGCCCGGCGCCATGACATTGCGTTTCTTCGACAAAACGCAATTTCCGTCAAAGAGAACCTTTACCACACGGTTTTTCAGTACACTTCCCACTCTGAACCTGACCTTGACCGGTCCGCTCACGTGCGCGGGATTGATAAACTGCGGCACCGTATAGCGGGGACCGCCGTCAAAGGTAATTTCAATCCCCCGGTCTCTCAGTTCCGTATCCGGAGCCCCGGCCCGGTCCTTCAGTTCCGCTGCAAACGCCGCGGCGTGCGCTCCGGCGGCCGCCGCCTCCTCGCTTACGAAATCGACGAGATCGTGAACGTGGAGAACGTTGCCTGCGGCAAATACTCCCGGAACGGAGGTTTCGAAGCTCTCACTGACTACAGGGCCTCCGGTGACCGGGGAAATCTCTGTTCCCAGCTCCTTGGACAGCTCATTTTCGGGGAGAAGTCCTACCGACAGAAGCAGTGTGTCGCACTCATAGAACCGCTCGGTCCCGGGGATCGGCTTTCTGTCTTCTCCGACTTCGGAAATGACAACGCCGGTCACGCGCTCCTTCCCCCGTATCTCGGTCACCGTGTGGCTTAAGAGGAGCGGGATTCCGAAATCATCCAGGCACTGGACGATATTCCTCTTAAGGCCGCCGCTGTAGGGCATCAGCTCGGCACAGGCGAGGACTTTGGCTCCTTCCAGCGTCATGCGTCTCGCCATTATGAGGCCGATATCGCCGGATCCGAGAATAACCACTCTTCTTCCCGGCAGATATCCCTCGATATTTACGAGCCTCTGCGCCGTTCCCGCGGAGAAAATACCTGCGGGCCTGTATCCGGGGATATTGAGCGCGCCTCTGCTCCGCTCCCTGCATCCCATGGCGAGGACGACGGCGTAAGCGCTGTAGACAGTCAGCCCGTCGCTCCCGCTGACAGCGGTTACGGTCTTTATGAGAGTATCTTTGTCCGAGCTGATATCCAGCACCATCGTATCTGTTTTGTATTCGATGCCCTTTCCGGTAAGAATGTCGATATACCGCTGGGCGTATTCGGGTCCTGTCAGCTCCTCTTTAAAGGTATGGAGCCCGAATCCGTTATGAATGCACTGATTCAGAATTCCGCCGAGTCTTTCATCCCTCTCAAGCACAAGGATTTCGCGGGAACCGGCGTCATGTGCCGCAGATGCGGCAGCAAGTCCGGCGGGTCCTCCGCCGATCACGATCAAATCATAAATCATCTCTTGTCCTCCCCGCTGCAGCATTTGATTTTGTCCGCGATAATTCTGGAATAACCGCCCTTCTTCGTGATTTCGGATACCGGTATGCCAAGTTCCTCCGACAGGATATCCATGACTCTCGGCGAGCAGAATCCGGACTGGCATCTCCCCATCCCGGCGCGGACTCTCCGCTTGACTCCGTCGAGACTTTTCGCGCCTACCTTCCGCCGGATCGCGTCGCGGATCTCGCCTTCGGTGACGCCTTCGCACCGGCAGACGATTTTCCCGTAATCCGGATTTTTCCGGATCAGTTCCGCCAGTTCTTCCGGCGCCATCTCGAGGGGATTTATGAATCCTTTTCTGGTCCCGTTAAATGAGGGATTCGTTTTAAGGCCCAGCTTTTCCGCGATATCCGCGGCCGCCTGCTTCCCGATCGCCGGCGCTGCCGTAAGGCCCGGCGATTCAATGCCGGCGCAGTCGTAGAATAAAGGCGCGTCCTCAGGTTCGCCGATGATGAAATCTCCGCCGACTTCATGGGCCCGGACGCCGGCGAAGCTCGTGATCACTTCCCGGAACGGTATGCCGCTCACCGTATCGCCGGCTTTTTCCATCAGATCACTGATACCGTCAAAGGTGGTATTCACGGCCTCGCGGTCGTACTGCTCCTCGGCAGTGGGACCGACCAGCGTATTCCCGTGAATCGTGGGGCTGACAAGAACACCCTTTCCCAGCTTTCCGGGAAGCTGGAAAATCGTGCGCTCCACATAGCCCCCCGTGATGCGGTCAAGCAGCACATATTCGCCCTTCCTCGGTATGATGCGGATCTTTCTGGCGGAGACCAGATTGTGGTAAATGTCACTCATCACGCCGGCAGCGTTGATGACGGATCTTGCGTAAACCGCTCCTTTCGAAGTATCAATTTCCCAGAGATACCCGTGTTCCGTCGCCAGATCCTTGCGCTCCGGAATCACCGCCGATTTCACCCTGCAAAGCGCGTTGACTTCCGTTCCGAACAGGAAATCGACGCCGTTGTCCGCTGCATTTTCCGCAAGGGCGACCGTGGCGAGGAACGGGCACACGATACCGCCCGTGGGAGCCCAGAGGGCAGCGACCGCATTTTCACTGATATGGGGTTCAAGTCCGCGAAGCCGTTCCCTCCCGATGATCTCAAGGTCCTCCACGCCGTTCGCGATTCCGCGTTCGTAGAGCTCCATAAGCTTCGGCCGGTCTTCCTCGTGCATCATCACCACAAGACTTCCGTTCCGCCGGAACGGGATGTCAAGTTCTTCCGCAAGCTGCGGGTACATGAGGCTCCCGAGCAGATTGTATTTCGCCTTCAGAGATCCCGGTTCCGCATCGAATCCGGCGTGTACGATCGCACTGTTCGCTTTTGACGTCCCCGTGCAGACGTCCTCATTTTTCTCGATTACACAGAACTTCCCGCTGTAAGCGGAAAGAAAGCGCGCCACTGACACCCCCATAATTCCGGCGCCGATGACTGCTGCGTCATAAATCATAATTTCCCTCCTTCATCGTCTGCCCACGCGCAGGCGCACCTGACTGCACGTTTCCATCCTTTTATCTGCGCATCGCGCTGATTTCCCGTAAGCGACGGCTGGAAAGTCCGGTCAAGCGAGAAATTCCTGATCACGTCGTCCGGACCGCTCCAGTATCCGACAGCAAGTCCCGCAAGATATGCTGCCCCGAGCGCTGTGGTCTCAATACAGGCAGGTCTTAAAACCGGTGCATCGATGATGTCCGCCTGACGCTGCATGAGATAGTTGTTTGCCGAGGCTCCGCCGTCGACCCGGAGCGCTGAAATATGAATTCCCGAGTCCGCGTTCATGGCGCCGAGTACGTCATTTGTCTGATAGGCCAGCGAATCCAGCACTGCACGGATGATGTGATATTTATTGCATCCGCGCGTAAGCCCGACGATGGTTCCCCTGGCGTACTGATTCCAGTGTGGCGCGCCAAGTCCCGTAAATGCGGGAACGACATAGCAGCCGTTGGTATCGCTGACTTTTCCTGCCATATACTCCGAATCCGCCGCGGTATCGATCAGTCTCATCTCGTCTCTCAGCCACTGGAGCGCCGCCCCGGCCACGAAGATGGATCCTTCGAGCGCGTAGTAAACCTGTCCGTCGATTCCCCAGGCAATCGTCGTCACCAGTCCGTTCTTTGAAAATACCGGAGTATCGCCGGTGTTCATCAGCATGAAGCAGCCTGTTCCGTAGGTGTTCTTGGTCTCTCCCGGCCTGAAGCAGGTCTGGCCGAACAAGGCCGCCTGCTGGTCTCCGGCGGCGCCCGCAATCGGAATCGGAGCCCCGAGAAGCTGGGGGTCCGCCGTTCCGAATACGCCGCTTGACGGGCGGACTTCCGGCAGAATCGATTCCGGAATATCAAGGAGATCCAGGATTTCCTTATCCCATCTCAGCTCCCGGATGTTGTAAAGCATGGTCCGGGACGCATTTGAATAATCCGTAGCGTGGATTTTGCCGCCCGAAAGCTTCCACATAAGCCAGGTATCCACGGTGCCGAAAAGAAGCTTCCCCTGATCCGCCTTTTCCCGGGCGCCGGGAACATTTTCAAGAATCCAGCGGATCTTCGTCGCGGAGAAATAGGCGTCGATCACAAGCCCGGTCTTCTGCCGGATCATGTCTGTAAGACCCCTGCTTTTAAGCTCATCAGCGTATTCCGCCGTTCTTCTGCACTGCCACACGATCGCATTGGACACCGGTTCTCCGGTCTCCCTGTCCCAGAGGATCGTCGTTTCTCTCTGGTTCGTGATGCCGATCGCCGCTATGTCGGCAGCCGACGCTTTGATGTTCGCCATTGCCTGTCGCGCAACCTCAAGCTGCGTCGTCCAGATCTCGTCCGGGTCATGCTCGACCCAGCCCGGCTTCGGGAAAATCTGACGGAATTCCTTCTGGGCGGAACTCATGATCTGCCCCGCCTGATTGAATAAAATACAGCGGTTCGAGGTGGTTCCCGCGTCAAACGCCATAATGTACTTTGACATAATGCTGCCTCCGTTTATCTGCGAAAATGTGCGCCTGCCCTCACCTTGCGGCCGGCATGAAATACGCTCTGCTGTTCATTATTATATCCCACCGGCATATGGATTTGACAGCCCTTCTTATGATAAAATACCGAATTATGAAGGATCTCATGAATGACATCAAAACCGGAAATTTCCGAAACGCATATCTCCTCTACGGAGCGGAGGATTATCTGCGGCGTCTCATGACAAAACGTCTGACCGACGCTCTGATTCCCGACGGAAATTCCATTAACTTATCAAGCTGGTCAGGCAGTGCGGTCACCGAAGGAGCCGTGATCGACCAGGGTGAAACGCTGCCGTTTTTCTCTGACAGACGGGTGATCTGTCTGGACCACACCGGCTTTTTTACTGTTGGAAAAAAAGACGGAGACGCATCCGGTGAGACCGGCGCTCTCGCGGAATACGTAAAAAACCTTCCGGAATACCTGGTTCTTATTTTCACAGAAGAATCCGCCGACAAAAGGAGCCGCCTCTTCAAGGCCGTGCAGAAATACGGCAGAGTCGTGGAATTTCCCGAACAGACCGAGGAAACCCTCACGGGCTGGATTCTCAAAATGCTCGACGCAGAGCATCTGAAAATCCGAAAGCCCAATATGGAATATCTCCTCGGAAGAACGGGTACCGGTATGACAAGGATACGCCTGGAGACGGACAAGCTGATCCACTTCTGCCAGGAAGAAGGGCTCTCCGAGGTCACCCGGGAAGCAATTACCGAGGTCACCACCGGGATGACCGAGGACAGGATTTTCGACATGATCGCCGCAATCACCGAACACAGAATCCGCACTGCGATGAATCTCTACGGCGATCTTCTATCGCTGAAGGAACCTCCGATGAGAATCCTCATGCTGACCGGCAGGCAGTACCGGCAGCTCATGGCCATTAAAGAGCTCGACAGCGAGGGGCTCGGCCAGCAGCAGATCGCAGCCGCGCTCTCGATTCATCCCTACGCGGTCAAAAAGAGTCTCCCCCTGGCAAAGCGCTACACGTCGCAGCAGCTTCGCGACGCTGTCGTTTTCTGCGCCGATATGGAGGAGGACGTGAAAACCGGACGCATATCGGAGGAGATCTCCGTCACGCTCGTCATCATCAGACTTGCAAAGTAAAAAAGCCTGCAGCTTACCGCTGCAGGCTTTCATTCATATACCCTGTTCGTTATTATTCCATGCTGTCAACAGCTTTGGACATACGGGAAATCTTTCTGGCGTTGGTATTCTTCTTGTAGATGCCCTTCGCCGTTGCTCTTCCCATAACACCCTGAAGATCAGAAAGAGCGCTCTTCGCCGCGTTCTTGTCGCCGCCGGCGATCGCTGCATCCACCTTCTTGATGAATGTCTTGACTTCAGACTTCGCTGCCTTGTTTCTTGCCGCCCTCTTAGCGTTCGTAAGAATTCTCTTCTTCGCAGATTTGATGTTAGCCAAATCAGTTATCCTCCGTAAACGTTCTCAATGATTCGTATTGTCTCGGCTCCGTCTTTAGCCATAGAGACACGGTTTTGAGGCATGGGCGGAACACACAGATGATATTTTATGATATCCATGCCGCAGTGTCAAGGACAAATTTACCTTTAAAGGCACTCATTTTGTCCTCTCCTGCATGTAGGATCCGTCGCGTACGATTTCGATCCAGTACCCGTCGGGATCCTCGATAAAATAGATTCCCATGTCCGGGTTTTCGAAACAGATGCAGCCCATTTTTTCATGCAGCGCGCGCGCCTCTTCGAAGTTATCGGCGGTCATCGCCAGATGGTACTCAAGCTCTCCGAGATCGTATGCTTCCCCGCGGTTTTTAAGATAAGTAAGCTCCAGTCTGAAGCCGGTTTTTCCGTCCCCTAAGAATACGATCGTAAAATCCGGCCTGTCGCTCTCCCGGACAGGAAAAAGGCCCAGGGCCTCGCGGTAAAAATCGAGGCTTTTCTGCAGATCCTTCACATTGAAATTAAAATGATTAAACGCAAATCCCATAATCTCTCCTTAAAGCTCAAAGCTCTGGCCGAATCTCCCGATTCGTTCGACGCATCCGGCAAAGCCAGAGACGCCCTGACCGGAAAGAAACTTATCTATCACCCCGAAGTTCTCCGCGAAATGCATCGGGAAAATATGGTCCGCCGTGCAGTATTCAAGAAAATCACGGATGCCGAGGTCATATCCCTTAAGCCTCGGATCAAGCGGCACAAACGCCGCTTTAAAATGCATGCCGCGGATGCGCTGAAGCTCTCTGTGGTATCTGTCCGCGAGACGCATGTCGAGTGCGTCCCCGTCCCACCACCAGTTATTCAGATCTCCCGCGTGGTAGATCGCTTCCTCTCCCTGACGAATTACAAAGGCCGTCCCCAGGTCGTTTGACTTCAGTGTATCGATCCGGATTTCATCCTCATTTCCTTGCGACAGCCATATCGTCCTGTGCGGAGATACGAATGTCACGCGCGGAAGCATATCTTCCGGCACAGCTTCCCTGCTTATATCGTCCGACAGAAAATACCTTGTCCTGTCACCCGCTATGCCGGGTTCAAAGATCTTATCCGAAAAATGATCCCAGTGGGCATGGCTTGAAAAGACCAGAAGCTCGCTGTCCCTGCTGATTTCAGGAAGGGAACCGTCATAATAATCGAAGAGTAGCGCCCTTTCTCCGATCTCAACCAGAAAACAGCTGTGCCGGATAAATGTAACTTTCATAATTCCTCCGCCGCTTACCAGAGTACAGCGTCGTCGCCGATGCAGCCGTCGTTGTCATTCGACGAGCCTCCGCCCGACGATCCGCCCGAGGAACCGCCTGAGGAACCTGATCCTCCGGAGGATCCGCCGCCCGAGTAGGAGGATGCTTCTTTCGCCGCGGCTGCAGCCGCGCGGAGCGCCTGCTCTGTTCCTTCCGTGTCCATGATGCTTCCGTCCGCAAACGAGGTATAAGCCGCATGCATGACGTCGCCGAGGAGAAGCTCTGCGTCCTTCATGTCACTTAAGGGCCATGAGGTTCCTGTCCGGTATCTTCCTTCCTCAAAGATCACCTTGACGGTAAATTCCGTGCCCTCTTTATAGGGAGCCATGTCGAAATAGAGGATTCTCTCTTCGCCGTCCGCGAACACCTCGCCCTCCGCCATCATATTTTCCGGATAATCGCCGGCGTAGATGTCTTTGATCTGGAAGGACACGATATTCTTCCCGGTGGAGTTCTTCAGGTGGATCTTAAGGACGCTCTCTCCGTCTGCCGGCTCGCCGATCACAGGAAGCGCCTTCTCCTCATCCGTCAGTTCATATGAAAATGCGTCTGCGGCTGCCGCTTCGGCTGCGGACTCCGCATCGGCTGCAAAGGCCGGCGCGAAAGTTAATCCCGTAAAGCAGATGGCTCCCGCCAGAAGATACGCGGTCATTCGGGCAAATAAGTTCTTTCTCATTGTTTCATATCCTCCTTGTGTGATAATAGTTCCTGTCCGCAGATCAGAGAATCAGCCGGACTCCCGGTATTTTTCTAAGCAGCCAGACCGTCGCAAAAGAAATCAGAAATACAGCGGCGGCAAGTGCAAAAAGACCCGGATTTGTAAAGACAGCGCCTCTTTTTTGAAGCTCCGTGATGAGAAGCCTCAGCCAGAACAGGTGGATCAGGTAGATTCCGAATCCGCAGCTGTCCGCTGCGCCGAGGATCTTCAGCGGCTTCACGTGAAAGCTCTTCAAAAACCCATATACGCCGGTGCTCATAAGGATAGTCAGCGGAAATGTGTAATCCGAAAGTACGGTTTTTATCAGTCCTGTCCCGTCCTTCGTCTCCAGAAGCGCCAAAACGGCGATTCCCGCGGCCCCTGCCAGAAGAAGCAGCAAAGAAGAGAGTCTTCCTGCTTTAATGATCTCCGTCTCGACCGCGTATCCCAGGAACAGAAACAGCGGATAAACCGACGTCACCGCAATCCGGAAACCGCTCTCCGTTCCGGTCAGATGACCTATGAGCGGCAGTACGGACAGGAACACGCCCCCGACCGCCAGAAGATAGAGCATATCCTTTCTGTCTGAGAAGGCGGCGACCTTCCTGAACATCGGCATCAGTAAGTACAGCCCCGTCAGCGTATACAAATACCACATATGCGACCAGCTCCCGTCCGTCCAGATCTTGCCGGGAACGGCGGCAAGAGATGCCGCAAGGGTCAGGTCACCCCGGAACATACTGTCCGCCGCAGCAAAGAAAATGGTGAAAACCGCGATGGCGGCAGCCATTTTCAGGATATACCGCTTAAAGAGTTTCCCGTACGTCAGCGTTCTTTGCGGTGAGAGCAGAAGGGCTCCGGTAACCATCACGAAGCACGGCACCGCAAAAAAGCAGAGCGCCCTGATCATGTTTGCTGCCGGAAGGCTCTTCTCCGGGAGCAGCTTCATCGCTGATGCGGTGTGAAACGTATGAAGGATCACCACTGCCAAAGCAGCTGTCACCCGTATCAGCACAAGGTGCTGTTTTTTTCCTCCCGCTTCCTTCATCTGTGTCTGTTCGTCTCTCATGACAGCTTCATCTTATGCTTATTCATGTATTTGTAGGTGCCCTTGGTTCCGTAGCTGAACTTGTAGCCGATTCCACGGGCCGAGTAAAATGACGGGTCAAAAACCCAGTTTTTTCCGCCCATCACGACTTCCGCCCAGCTGTGAGGGCCGTTGCCGCCGCTTCTGTAGGGAACCGATCCGCCGATCTGCGTCGCCTTGAATCCGATTTCCCTCGCCAGAATCACGAAGGTAGCGCTCTTTACGTAGCAGTTTCCTCTCCCGTTTTTCTGCCCGTAGGTGAAATACCAGTTGGAGGTCTTATTCCACGGACTGTTGTATGCGCCGAGGTCGGAACCGTTGTAATAGTTGATTTCCGATGCGTATTTAAATGCTTTGCGGATATCCCAGTTGCACTTATCAAGAATCTTGTCCGCCGCTGCGTACGGGTGGGTTTTGTTCCTGAGCCACCGGTAAGTTTTTGTGTTATAGGACTTTTTCGCCTGGTGTCCCGCGCGGATTCCGTGCTGCCCGAAGTACTTGAGGGCGCCGGCAGGATCGTTTCCGTAGCGCTTCCTCAGATGAGAGTACTTCTTCATATAAAAGTTGTAGTCGTAAATCAGCGAAAGATCTACACCGTTATAAACCGTCGGATAAGTCTTCGCCTCAAGTACGGCGCTCTTCCCGCCCGTCTCTTCCTGCACCGTCGAGGCGGAAACCGGAGCAATCAGCATAAGCGCAGCGCACACGCCTGCCGTGAGGACGGCAAAAATTCTTTTTCCGGTCAGCATATGAAACCCTCCAATTCAAACATAAAAATGTAAACATCAGGAGATATTATACCAGAGTCTGTGTCAATGCGTCGACCGCTTCACGCATCTCCTTTACGAGATTGTCCGCTTCTTCACTGCAGGCACCTGAAGCGTAATAGTAGAACTTGATCTTCGGTTCCGTTCCCGAAGGTCTCACCGCGAACCACTGGCCGTCCCGGTCAAGATCGAACCGCAGAACGTTCGATGCCGGAATATCCTGATAACCGTTAATATAATCCGTGATCTTCCGGACCGCAAATTTCCCGATTCTCTCCGGCTTTCCCCCTCGGAAAGCGTCCATGATCCTGCCGATTTCCGCGGCGCCTTCCGCGCCTTCACGCACGATGGATACCTGCGCCTCGCTGAAATACCCGTATTTTTCGTAAAGCTCAAAGAGGGCGTCTCTTAAGGTCATGCCCTTCTTCTTATAAAATGCGGCCATCTCCGCGACCAGCATAGCGCTCGTAACGCCGTCCTTATCCCTGACCTGTTCGCCGGGCGCGCATCCAATACTTTCCTCATAACCGAAGAAGTAATGATACCCCTGCCGCTCCACGTCGTGGATTTTGCCGCAGATATTCTTAAATCCCGTAAGGGCCTCAAAGACGCGGATTCCGTGCTGTTTTGCAATCACAGCTCCCATATCTCCCGTCACGATGGACTTGATCAGCGCCGGATTTTCCGGCATTTTTCCGGATGCCGAAAGCCCGTCCGCCATATAGGCAATCAGCAGCGCGCCGGTCTGATTCCCGTTGAGGAAATGATATTCCCCGTCAGGATAAAGCGCCTCCACCGCCATGCGGTCGCTGTCAGGATCCGTCGCGATGAGAACCTCCGCTCCGACTTTCTTCCCCAGCTTCTCCGCAAGCTCAAAACCCCGCGGATCTTCCGGATTCGGGTAACCCACCGTCGTAAACTCCGGATCCGGCATTTCCTGCTCCGGGACCATGTGGAAGTTTGTGTAGCCCATTTCCGAAAGAACAGTCCTGACCGGCACAGCGCCGGCGCCGTTCAGCGGCGTGTAGACGATGGAAACGCTCCGGTCAAGCATCTCCGGACCGTACTGGCTCATGCTCTTTACATAGTCAAGATACTGCCGGTCCATCTCTTCTCCGATCATGACGACGAGTCCTTTTGCCTTTGCCTCTTCAAGCGGCATCCGGTTAAAATGATCGAAGAAATCAAGCTTCTGTATCTCGGCGAGCATTCCGTCCGAGATCTCGCCGGAGATCTGCGCCCCGTCCGACCAGTAAACCTTGTACCCGTTGTATTCCTTCGGGTTGTGGCTGGCTGTCATGTTGACGCCCGATACGCATCCCAGCTTCCGGATCGCAAATGACAGCTCCGGCGTCGGACGCATCTCCGGAAACAGATAGGAGCGGATTCCGTTGCCCGCCATGATGGACGCGACGAGTTCAGAAAACTCCTTTGAGTGATACCGGCAGTCATACGCCACGGCCACGCCGCGCATAGGATCCTCGCCGGATTTCAGTATATAGTTCGCGATTCCCTGTGTCGCCCTGCCGACGGTCAGCGTATTCATCCTGTTCGTGCCCGCGGCGCATATGCCGCGGAGTCCGGCTGTACCGAAGACGATCTCCTGGTAAAAACGCTCGTTGATTTCGGCCTCGTCACCGGATATTCCGCACAGTTCCCCGTAAAGTGGATCGTCCCGATCCAGTTTCTCAAGCCATAACTGATACCGTTCTTTTGCCGTCATGCAGTATGCCCTCCTTTATCCTGTTATTATGACTGTCTCCGGCCATAATTTACTGTGCGGATTCGCCGCTTTTTCATGCAGCTGATATCCTCTTCTATTATGTATGAATCTCATGTCAAAGTGCAAGATGCTCTTTGCTGCGCTTAACTTCCGGCAGCAATCTGGTTATATCATAAATTTATAATTTGACTATTTTAATAATATCAGTCTGCGTTACAATATGGTAAATCGTAAAAGCACGGTTTGCATTGATCCGATTAGTTCCTATTATGAAAGAAAGGAGAACTGCCATGCTGACAACATCAGGTCCTGTGTCAGGACAAAGAACAGCCGTACGTTTTTCAACCAGAAAGATCGCCATAACCGGAGTGATGGCGGCTCTCAGCTTCATCGCTTATGAATTCTTCCGGATCCCGAATGTTTTCGGTACCGGCGCTTCATTCCATCTGGGCAACACCTTTACGGCCCTGACTGCTCTGCTTCTCGACGGCGTGTCCGGCGGTCTGGCAGGCGCCATCGGGCTTTCCATGGCGGATATCATAGCAGGGGATCCCGGTTACGCCCTCTCCACCTTTATCCTTAAATTCATCATCGGCATCGTATGCGGTTTCTTCGCCCACAGGGTGTACCGGATCAAAGAACACAATCCCGGCACCTCCCGGCGCGTCCGGCTCATCGCCGTCATCGTATCCGCGGCGAGCGGACTTCTCGTAAATGTCATTACGGATCCGGTCATCGGATACTTCAGGGACCGCTTTATTTTCGGAATGCCCGCTGAATTCGTAAAGTACGCTGTCAAAATTGCCGGAGGGGTAACGCTTGTCAACTCGCTGCTTTCCACGGCATGCGCGGTTTCGCTCTATCTGCTTCTTCATCCCGCGCTTCAAAAAAGCGGCCTTCTCCCGGATTAACGGCCTGGAATTATCTCAGCAAAAAACCTCCTGTGGTATAATAATCTCCACAGGAGGTTTTCTTATGCGGATAGTTACCCTTGTCGAAAATACTGCCGGAGCTTCCGGATGCACTGCGGCCCACGGCCTCAGTCTTTATATCGAAACCGAAAAACACAGAATTCTCATGGATACCGGACCTTCCGCCGTTCTGACAGAAAACGCCGCGGCTCTTTGCGTCGACCTTAAAAAGGTCGATACCGTCGTGCTGTCCCATGGCCATTACGACCACGGCGGAGGACTCACGGCATTTTCAGCCGTGAGTACGGACGCCGAAATCTACATTCACGAAGGCGCCTGGGGCGGCTTTGTATCGGCTCATCCGAACCAGGATATCCGCTATATCGGTCTTGCTCCGGAAACTGCGGAGCTTCCGGGACTCCATGTGGTATCAGGAAATGTCCGTATTGACGATGAATTATTCCTGTTTGACGGGATAAGCGGAAAGCGCCTGGTTCCTTCAGGCAACGCCGATCTTAAGGTCCGCGCCGGTGACAGTCTCATAAATGACGATTTCTCTCACGAAATGTGTCTCGTCATAAATGAGCACGGAAACCATGTTCTTCTTTCAGGCTGCGCGCACCACGGCATTTTGAATATTCTGGACCGTTACCGTGAAATCTTTGAAAATGATCCGGACGCCGTCGTCAGCGGATTCCACATGATGAGGCGGGACGGCTATTCCGACGAGGATATCCGCGTCATTTTAAAAACAGCCGCAGAGCTTGCATCTTACAGTCGCACAAAGTTCTATACCTGTCACTGCACGGGCGAAGCGCCGTACGAAGTAATGAAAAATACGATGCGAAGCCGGCTTTCTTACCTGCATACCGGCGACAGTATCCGAATTTAACCGAAGAATCACAAGAGGGTGACAGGTTACCGTAGAAAGCCTGATTGACAGATCTATGACAGAATATGGATTATTCTATCATTGTGATGCAGCTGCAGAAGAAGAGCCTCCTGACTATCTTTCCTACGGGCGCGAAGGTGCTGAGGGACTGCTGCTGATGAAAGGATTCGGATCAGCGCTACATGATGAATCGGAATCCCCCTCCCTGTCCGTCAGCTCCGGGCGGAGGATACCCTGCAGTTTTTTCCGTCCGACCAGACGGATACCGCTCCGTCAAGATCGGTACGGAGCACCTTTGTTCCGTTCTTCTTAAGCCGCTCAAGCAGCGCCTCGTGGGGATGCCTGTAAAGATTATTCCGTCCGCACGATATTACGCTGATGAGCGGCTTTACTATCTGAAGCAGCTCATCCGGCGTCGAGTATTCCGACCCGTGATGCGCCACCTTCAGCATTTCAAATTTTCCCGGCCTCTTCCTGAAATACCGGATCAGATTCATCTCCCCGTCCCCGCATACATCCCCGGTAAACAGCGCGTCGAAATCTCCGTACCGGAGGGCAAGAACCGTGCAGCTTTCATTGCGGTCAGCCATCTTTGGCATCCGCGGATCCGGTCCCAGCACATCGAATACGGCCTTTCCAAGCGTAAAGCGGTCTCCCGCCGCGGTTCTTATTACCTCTGCTCCAAAAGCGCGCGCATCCGCCGCCAGATCATCGCAGGCTTCGTCCTTAATATCAGGAAGAACCAGCGTCCGCACTTTTACGGCGGGGTTGCGGAAAAGACCGCGGATGCCGCTTATATGATCCTCGTCCGCGTGACTTACGAAAACAAGATCGAGGCGGGTAATTCCTTCGTGCTTAAGACAGGGAAGAATCACGTTCCTTTCGATCTCCTGTCTGGAGGATGACCCGCCGTCAATCATCACATTGCCGCCTCCCGGAACTTCAATCAGAATCCCGTCGCCCTGCCCCACTGAAAGGCATGTCACAGTAATTCCCGTCCTGATCCTGATTCTGAGTATCAGAAGAAGCAGGGGTATCATCGCAAAAAACAGGAACCGTTTTTTCTGAAGGCGGTATTTCATCGTCACCCGCGAGAAAACAAAAAGTGCCGCATAATACAAAAGCACCGTCCCCCACTGCGGTGAACCGAAGACGACAGAAGAAAACGGAAAGCCCTGGCACAATTCAAGAAGAAGCCGCAGACCGCGCAGCATAAAGACGGAAGGGATTACCGCGGCTCCTCCGAGAACACACCCCGCCATACCGGAAAGAAGAATGGCCGGCAGCGCCGGAACCGCAATCAGATTCACCAGAACTCCATAGAGCGGCATCTCATAGTAAGTTCCAAGGACCAGAGGCAGCATTCCGAGCCACAGCATAAGCGACGTCATGAACGTTCCCCGTTTTCCGAACAAAATGCAGATCAGAACAGCCGCGAAGGACAGCTGAAATCCGCTGAAAAACAGATAGTAAGGATTTTCGGCGAGCATCGCGCAGCCCGCAGCCGCAAGGGCGGACGGCGGATCGTAGGGTCTCCCCCTGCGCGCGGCAGCCATGCGAATGAGGAACATAAAAAGCGCTCTTAATGTCGAAGGGGAACCTCCGGTAAAGCCGGCAAACAGCAGCATGAGCGCAGACGGAAGCGCGAGCTGGACCGCGAATCCGAGTCCTGCCCGCTTAAGAAGCGCGCACAATCCGAGACCGATCACAGAGAGATGAAGTCCCGAAATCGCAAGCATGTGCATAACCCCTCCGGTGCGCCACAGATCTTTTGTGTCATCTCCGATCATCGTGCGGTCACCGGTCAGAAGCGCACACACAATCCCCGCTTCTTCGGGGGGAAAGATTCCGGAAATTCTCCTGCGCGCCGCACTCCGGGCCTTTCCCTGAATTTCTTTTACCGTATCCGACGCCAGCTGAAGGAAGGAACGCTTCGGCGCGTCCTTCCAGGGTGACAGCTCCGGATGATACATCGTGTAGAAGATTCCCCTGACCTTCAGATACAGCGCCTCGTCATATCCGCCGGGATTTTCCGGTTTTTTTGCCCTCTCAAGAACCCCCTCCGCCAATAATGGCGTCCCGGCGGGAAAGTCCTGTTCCCCCGATACAAAGAGGCTGATTCTCCCTGCAGCGGTACCTCGGAGAATAATTCGGCTCCCGCTGCCGCTCTTTTCACAGGAAAACACCCAGCCCTTTAACGCGGCGTGCCCGTTCCTTGGACCCCGGATACGCGGCTCCGGAATCAGCGGGCATCCCGCGGCGTCAAGCAGTATCAAAATGGCGGCAAATACGGCGAAAAAAAGACAGGCAGGTCTGCGTCTCATCGGTTGCTCCGGGGAATAGAACGGTAAGGACTTAAAAAAGAGATACGGCGCAAAAGCCGGGCCCGGATCGGGCAAAAGAAAAGGAAGTCTTATGCGCCAAGCATAAGACTTCCGGAATATTATGTCAATCACAACAACTTACGGTTCAACCTGCAAACTATCAGGAAACTAAGCTCATATCCGGTGTAAATGGCTTGCTGAGATCCGTCTCGGTGCGGAAAACCAGATTGCTGTCGCCGTCGACCGCGATCTGTACAGCCGAAATGTCTCTGCAATTGTCGGTCACGGAATTCACGATGGAATAAATCGGCAGCTTTTCACCGATATTCAGCGCATTTGTCACGAAGGTCTGGGTCAGATTGACGTAACATATGCCGTTCGCGCTGGATACGCTGATAATCTGCGTCGTTCCCGGAACCGTCGGGAAGTTTCCTTCTACCTTCGGGCCCGCGATGATCCGCTCGACGATGGCCCACTCGAGGGGTTTACTGGCGCTGTAGTAAATCGAGCGCGCCTCCTGCTTCAGCGCCGTACCGTCAGCATTGGAATAATACAGATTGATCGTCGCGTGCTGAATCGCGTTAATCTGTTTTCCGGCATCCTCGACGAAAGAATCGGCGTTCATGCGCCCGAGCACAACGCCGGACGGCGTGTGGGCTTCTCCGCCGTCCACCGTAAAGAGCACGGAACGGACCGCTTCGATCTGTACCAGCGTGCGGACGATCCCCGCACGGACCAGCACTTCCCTCGTGCTTTCCATCTGTTCATATTCTTTTGAAAAATCCAGCGTGAGGACGCCATTTTCAAGAACTCTTCTTTGAAGTCTTACGCTGTCAGGGAGAAGCGGACTGTAATTTACCGACTCCTCCGGCAGCGTCTGGAGAAGCCTTATAAACTCGTCCAGCATCTCCTCCGTTCCCAGAATCTCACCATCATAAGCCTGCTTGTAGAGACCGTCCTCGTCGCTGTTCAGATAGCACACGAACAGTCCGGTACTGCGGTTTCCCGTCCTTTCTGCGCCGCCTAAGCCGCAGCCTGAAAGAAGCATACAGACGGCTGCTAAAAGCATCAGGCATGCGGCCGGCTTCATCCTCCGGCTGCCGTATCTTGGTATGATCAAGCTGCACCTCCGCATTTACTTCATTCTTTGTGTTCGATCGGAATCCGGACCATAAACGTGGTTCCGACATCCACCTTGCTCTGGACCTTGATGATTCCGCGATGCAGCGTTATTGCGCTCCTCGTGATCGCAAGTCCCAGTCCGGTTCCTTCTATCGTAGTCGAATGGGACTTGTCCCCGCGATAGAATCTCTCAAAGATATGGTCGATCTGATCCTCCGGAATCCCGAGGCCGCTGTCCTCGACCGATACATAGAAATACTTCACGTCCGACTTCAGGGATACGCTGACCCAGCCGTCATCCCGGTTGTATTTCACGGCATTTTCGATCAGATTTGAAAATGCCAGCGAGAGCTTCATCTCGTCCACGTCCGCCATGACCGGTCTGTACTTCTCCATCAATATGGAAATGCCGCGCTTCTCGGCGATGGGCCTGAGCCGTTTTATAACTCTCTCAAGAAGGCCTCCGATCTCGATCCTCTCGAAGTTCATCGGAGCCGCCTTTTTATCCATCCTGACCATCGCGAGAAGGCTGGTGATAATATTGTTTTCCCTGTCGATCTCCTGCGTAATGTCGGCCATAAACTCCTGATAAAGCTCCACCGGGACGTTGTCCATGCCGTTCAGCGAATCCGCCAGGACCTTCATCGACGTAAGCGGTGTCTTCAGCTCGTGGGATACGTTGGATACGAACTCATTTCTCGAGTTGTCAAGCGCGCGGACCCGCGCCAGCATATTGTTGAAGGCGCCGATAATCGACTCCGTCTCCGTATAATCCGGCACCGATATGGCTTCGTCCAGATATCCGTCCGTCACGTCCTCGATGGCGTGTGTTACTTCCCGGAAGGGCCGGACGAGCAGGGTCGAAAGGAAGAATCCGCCTACGAGCACAAACACCGTGACGATCGAAATGAGAAAGAACGCCTGATTTTCAAGATCCCGCACCGTCTGCGCGATCTCATTCGTAGAAACCGACGCGATCAGAACGCCTTTCACCTCTTCCAGCTCCGGATCGGTCACCGGCGAAGTGATCTCGATATAGGCGTTGCGGTTGTCATAATAGGCCGATCCTTTTCCGGTGATATAACAGCTGAGAACCTCCGGCGAGACGGAGGTCTTTCCCGTGTCGATATCGTAGGTGTCCTTGATGACGCGGTAATTCGAGTCGACGATCAGAAGCCTTCCGCTGTATACATTCGAAAGGAGCATCAGCTCGTTATTCAGCACCTCGGAACCCGGATTCTCAAGGTACCCCTCGCGCATGATCGCGTTCGTCAGAATATCGCACTGGCTCTTTACGTTGCTGGTTCGCTGGAAAACAGCGCGTTTTTTGTAGCTCCGGACTACGACCGCGGTTGTGATGAACGCAGGAATAATTCCGATCAGAACCAGCATCAGCATGATTCTCCACCGGAGACTCCTGAAATACTTCAGTTTTTCCCGAATTTTCTTTAACGTGGCTGGTTCCTCTCTGATCAATCGGATATTCCGCGATCCGATACGCTTTTTTTCGGATAAGACGCGGAGGATGCTTACGCTGTTCATTATCTTGTTACTATTCACGGCACCGCCGCGCACAAGCCTCAGACCATCCGTGCTGCCGCACAAGCCTCAGACCGTCCGTGAATAGTAACATTATCTTATCACATAGAAGTGGAATTTGCGACCACAGCCATGTTAAAATAGCAGAAGCACATCTAAATCCGTGAAAAACAGTTTCGTGCTGCGGTACATTTAAAGATACAGGAGGATCATATGTCCGGTTCCATGAATTTTGAAAATTTCTATCAGCATGATACCGATGTCTACTCTCTCGAGGGCTTCAAGCCCGCGATTGTGGATCGCGATTATCTGAAAAATCTCGGCGTTGATGTCGAGCCTTCGGATGAAACTCTGAAAAAACTCACCGAGGGTTCCCGCATTTTCATGGAGCGTCTCAAAAATCGTACGGTGATTCCCGTTTCCCGCCTGGAAACAGTCGAGATCGATCCGGAGACCGTGGAGACGGAAATCCACAATTATACGGGCCGGTGTCCCACACTGACCTTTGAGCTCAATCCGGTCAAAGGCTGCAACGTAGGCTGCCAGTACTGTCTCGTGACCGACGGGGTTCATGAGCAGAAGCTGACCGCCTATGAAAACTACCATCTTTATGTCAGAAAGCTTCTCCGCGAGATGAACGGAACCCCCACGGAAGAAATCACGGAAGAAGATATTAAGAAGAAAAACCAGCTGCTTCAGGAGCTCGCGAAAGCGATCGAGACGGAGCCGGAAAAGAAAAAATCGATTGAGGCCGAGATCACGAAGGTCAGCCGCGGAAAAAACTGGAATCACTACTACTATTTTTCCCCGAAGACGGAAGCCCTTCAGGAGCCGACCTTAAGGACCGGGATCGCCCACAGGATTATCAAGGAGTTCATCCGCCATTTTGAGGAGTTCCCGGATTCAAACGCGAGACTCTTTATCGCCTCCAAAGCCGGCGTCCGCCACCTTCTTTGCGAATACGAAGGCGAGACGATCATCGATCTCTTAAAGCAGCTCAAAGGGAAAATGCAGTACAACACCAGCGTATCAATCATGCCCAGAGAGTTCCGTGATATTCTGGAGCCTTACGCAGCTCCCATCGAGGAACGCCTCGAAGCGGTAAAGCTGTGCAGGGAAAACGGCATTTTGGCCAACTCCGCCCTCGTTCAGCCGATTTTCACCCCGTATCTCACCGACGGGCACATCAGGGAATTCTTCGACATGCTTCACGATGCCGGCATTATTAACTATAAGCCGGAATTCCTCACCGCGTGCATGGAAAACCTGGCGATGCTGGGACAGCTGCTCGGATACTTTGACAAGGATCTTGAGAGGGCGCTTTACTGCGACTACATCATGCCTTCAAATTCCGACCACAAAAAGCAGCGCGGAAGAACCGCTCCCGACAGAGCCCTCAGTATCGAAAACATTAAAAAGATGATGGAGTACACAAACTCCCTCGGAATGACGACGAGCATCTGCTACTGGGTACGCAGGCAGCTTCAGATCCCGTCGGATCTGATTCCGATCATCAACGCGAACGGATTCCAGTGCCTCGGCTACCAGTCGGGTCTGTGGGAGAGGGAAACGCCGTAACCATGAATTCATTTTCTGTATCAGTAATCATACCGTGCTACAGATCGGAAATGTATCTCGAGAAGACAGTCAGGGAACTGCTGACTGTCTTCTCTCTTTCCGGCATCGCTTCCGTCCGCGTAATCCTTGTCAACGACGCCTCGCCCGACGGAACCTTCGGCGTCATCCGCCGCCTGGCGGATCTCTTTCCGGGCGTCGTATCGGGAATCGATCTAATGTCAAATGTCGGACAGTCGCGGGCGAAAATGGCTGCTCTACCCTATACAGGCGACGGCATTACCGTGTTCATGGACGATGACGGACAGCATGACCCGCGCTCCGTCGTTCTTATGGCGGAAAAAATCCGCGAGGGCTATGACCTGGTATATGCGCGTTTCCCGGAGCTTAAAGAAACCCTGCCGCGGAGAGCCGCAAGCAGGGTTCTTGATCTTCTTCTGAGATTATTTGCGGGCAAACCCGCAGGAATCCGGATCACGAGCTATTTTGCCCTGAGCGGAAGAGCCAGGACGAATCTCCTTTCCTATCAGAGCCTCCATCCGTTTATCGGCGGCCGCCTCATGAGCTCGGGCTTCCGGGTATGCAGCGTTCCATCGGAACACAGAGCGCGAAGGACCGGCCGTTCCGGTTATTCGCTGAAGAAACTCACATCCAGGGCGATCGAGATGTGCTTCCTTTTCCGCCTGCCTCTAAAAAGCGGCGACCCGCCGATGTATGAAATCCGCGAGACAACGGGCCTTCCCTACAGAAGATAGTACCCCGGAAGCTTCTCCCACTGATCCGTCACAAGCTGTGCGATCTTGTGGGCGTCCGTCTGATTGATCACCGGACGCGTCGACGTTCTGAAAAGTCCCGTGCCGAAATACCGGTCGTCCACCGTCAGCATCGTCCCGGCGACATAGTCGTCAAGCTCCTTCCCCTGCCATCTTGTCCGGCAGATCCGCTGGCTCATAAAGGGCTGAAGGATCATTTCAGATACGGCGTTCTCATCAAACAGCCGCTGCCAGTCTTCTTCGGACGTGAGACATCCCGCGTATACCTTTTCGCTTTTTCCGAGACAGTGGTGCTTCAGGATGAATCCGTCCTTACAGGTCCTCGCCTTCTCCCAGACGGCGCTTCCGTCGCAAAGATGCGTTTCAACCGTATGCGCCCTCAGATACGCGGTCTCCTCATCCGTAAAGACCTTCTTTGTAAATGCGTCCTCGAAGATCATCCGGAAAAACCGCTTGTCATGGAGAAGGAACACGCTCCGGAAGTCATTTCTCGTTCCCAGATCAGCCATGCGCTTAAGAGTATCCGGCGAAAATGAAAGCAGATCCTTCTGATTGAGAGCACTCACGACGAGGTCCTTCCTGCCATCAAGAAAACCGATGCTGCTCTCAGCCTGCGGCGCCTCGATGATCAGGGTTTCCAGACCGAGTGCCTGATAGAACGGTACATAAAGCTTGATCGAATCGGACTTGTCTGCGCTTTTTAAAACGACAAGCCTCTTTTTCCCCTCAGCCATCGAAGCGAAGTAAGCAAGAAGTTCCTCAAAATACGAAGTCCGGTCCGTAATTCCGTAATCCTTCGCGAACGCCTCCCCCGTGCACTCCATAAAGTAGGAAAGAAAATACCCGTTTCCGAAAAAGCGCGACGTTATCTCGCAAAACATGAGGCGGCCGTCGTCGAGGATGAGATAATCCGGTCTCCATGTCCCGGCCCTGTAGGGATACCGGCGGACATAGGACAGGATCTCCAGAACCTTCTCCTCGTACGGAATCAGCCCCAGATACTCCTCATAATGATCCGCGTAATAAAATGCGGCTTTCATGAGCAGCCCGGCCATTCTTTTAAGCTCGGCGTCCCTTTTTCCCGAAACAACCATCGGCGCGTCGTGAGTCCAGTACCGGTAATATGGGATCAGCTCCCTGTGAAGTTCCGCAAACAGCTTTTCATAATTCATCCGCGCATGCCTCCCCGGTCAAGCAGTGTTAATCCGTCTGAAGTATACCATATTCGTCCCTGCAGCACAAAAATGGCACGGATTTGGATTATCCGCGCCATTTCGTAATGAGTATCAAGGAGGAAATGCTTATTCTTTTCGGTAATTAATCTTTACCGGAGAATGCCCGGTAAGTTCAAGGCTCCTCGCATCCGGCTGGGAGGTGCCGGCGTAGAATACATAATTCTTTCCGCCGCTGATCCTCGCGCCGTCCTCACCGATTACCGTAAAGGTATTCTGATCGAGCGGGACATCCGCGGTGATCCGCTCTCCCGCCAGAGCCCTGACCCTTGTAAATCCGCAGAGTCTCGGATTGACCGGAGCGTCCTTCGAATCCACGCAGTCAACATAGATCTCGATGACGTCCTCGCAGCTCCGCGAGCCTTTGTTTTCAGCGGTAATGCGCACCGCGGTTCCGTCTTCCGCAACTTCCTCACAAACGACCTGTATGTCGCCGTATGTAAGTCCGTAACCGAAGGGATACAGCGGGCTTCCCTCGAAATACCGGTAGGTTCTGCCCTTCATCGAATAGTCTTCGAAATCGGGAAGAACGTTGTCATTCCGGTAAAATGTCACATTCAGCTTTCCGGAGGGCGAGCATTCTCCGAACAGGATCTCGGCGAGCGCTTTGCCTCCCCTCGCCCCGGGATACCACAGTGTCATAACGGCGTCGAAATTCTCCTCAGCGTAGGACAGATCAATCGCCGATCCCGCAATCAGGCAGAGTATGACCGGTTTTCCGGATTCATGCAGCACCCGCATTAATTCTCTCTGGGGAGCCGGCAAAAAAAGATCTTCCTTGTCGCCGGAGGCATAGCTGTTTCCGGCATCGCCTTCTTCCCCCTCCATCGTCTCGTTGAGACCGACGACAAGCACGACGACGTCGCTCTCTTCCGCAACGATTTCCGCTTCTGACAGCCGGTCATTCTCAAATGCCAGCTGCTCAACCCGGCTGTCTTTGATATCACAGCCTTCAGAATACAGCACTCTGGCGAAGTCCCCTGCATAGTGCAGAATTCCGTCGAGAGGAGTAATGTACTCGGTGGCCGTACCGTGATAATTTCCGACGAGGGCCGCACGGCTGTTCGCGTTGGGACCGATCACGCCGATTGTCCGGATGCTGTTTTTGTCAAGGGGCAGAATTCCGTTGTTTTTAAGAAGAACTATGCTCTCTCTTGCGGCCTTTTCCGAAAGCTCAAGGTGCTCCGGGCATTCCACCACGCTGTACGGAATCTCGTCGTACTCCGTCTCATCAAAGAGACCCAGCAGGTATCTCGTCGTAAAGAGCCGTACGCACGCTTCCGTCAGCCGCTCCTCATCTACGAGTCCTTCTTTGTAGGCGTCGTAAAGATAAAGGAAGGTGTTGCCGCAGTTAAGATCACAGCCCGCGTTCATCGCCATCGCTGCCGATTCTTCCGGCGAATCCGTAACATGGTGGTTTTCGTGGAAGTCACGGATTGCCCAGCAGTCCGAGACGAAATGGCCCTCGAATCCCCATTTTTCCCGGAGAAGCTCCCGGATCATGCCCATACCGCAGGCGGGTTCGCCGTTCACGCGGTTGTACGCACCCATGACAGCCTCCACGCCGGCTTCCCGTACCAGCGCCTCGAATGCGGGCAGATACGTCTCCGCCATATCCTTCGGGGATGCCTTCGCGTCAAAGCTGTGACGCAGCGCTTCGGGTCCCGAGTGAACGCAGAAATGCTTCGCGCAGGCCGCGGCTTTCATGTACTCTCCGTCTCCCTGGAGTCCCCGGACAAACTCGGATCCAAGCACGCCGCTTAAGTACGGATCCTCGCCATAGGTTTCCTGTCCTCTTCCCCATCTGGGATCCCTGAAAATGTTGATGTTCGGGGACCAGAAGGTCAATCCCTTGTAAATATCGCGGTCTCCGTGCTCCGAATAGGCATTATACTTCGCCCTGCCTTCCGTTGAGATCGTCTCAGCGATCGCTCTTACCAGTTCCCTGTCAAATGCAGCCGCGATACCGACAGCCTGCGGAAAGCTGGTTGCCTGCCCCGCCCTTGCCACGCCGTGAAGAGCTTCTCCCCACCAGTTGTAGGCAGGAATGCCGAGTCTTTCGATCGCCGGAGCGTTATATCGAAGCTGGGATATTCTTTCTTCGAGTGTCATCTTGGATACGAGCATTTCCGCCCGTTCCCTGGCCTTTGCACGGTTCATATTATGCCGCTCCTTCCATGCCTTCCGCTGTCTTACATATGCTGCTTCTTATGTGTAACTTAATCAGCCCTTAACAGCGCCCTGCGTGAGGCCGTCGACGATCTGGTTACTGAACGCGCAGTACACGATAATCGTCGGAATAATCGCGATCACGATGGCCGCGAACATCTGATGGTAATTTGTCTGGTAAGGACCGACGAATTTCGAAAGAGAAACCGGCAGGGTTTTCTTTGTGTCATCGGAGATAAATACCATCGCCATAAGAAGCTCGTTCCAGTTATTGATAAAGGTCATAAGTCCCGTTACGAAAAGACCGGTTCTTGAAAGCGGCAGCGCAACCGAGATAAAGATTCTGTAAATGCTCGCGCCGTCGATGCAGGCGGATTCAAACAGCTCATCCGGTATGCTCTTGAAGAATCCCACCATGATAAAGATCGTAACCGGCAGCGAAAACGTCAGGTATGGTATGATCAGTCCGAGCAGGCTGTTCGTAAGCCCGATTCTCGCGAAACGTCCGAACAGAGGAATCAGGACGCAGTGAACAGGAATCATCATACCAATCAGGATATACGTCATGGCTGCGTTCGCAAGCTTCCAGCGGAGCTTTCCGATCGCGAATGCCGCCATCGAACCGATAATCATCGTAAGCAGAAGCGTGATCAGACAGACCAGGAAAGAATTCAGCATCGCCTTTCCGAGCTTGCCGGCTGTCCACGCGAAAGTATAATTCTCAAACTGGAACGACTCAGGCAGCGCGAAGGGTGCTTTTATGAGTTCCTTTCTTGTCTTCAGCGACGAGATAACTACCCAGGCGATCGGCGCCAGATAGATCACGGACATCAGCGTGAAAAAGATGTAGATCAGGACCAGTGCAGGACTGGCTTTTTTCTTGTTTTTTGTCATGATATCCGCCTTTCTCTTACCGCTCATAGGTATCCGTCTTGAAAAGTCTGTTGATAATTGCCGTCGCGACGAGGCAGAGAATGATCAGTATCACGCCGATCGCGCTCGCATACCCGTACTTGCTGAACTTGAAGCCCTGCCTGTAGAGGTGCGTTGCGAGAACGTCGAGTTCATGGTTCAGAGCATTTTCATCCGTCATGTTGAAGATCAGATCGAAAAACTTCAGCGATCCGATAGCGTTAAGGCTCATCGCAGTTCCAACCATCGGCCTGATCAAAGGAAGCGTAATATGGAAGAACGCCTGGAATTTCGAGCATCCGTCGATGTAAGACGCCTCATAGAGCGATTTGTCGATACCGGAAATCTGCGCCATATAAAGCATCATCGACTGGCCTACGTACTGCCACAGCGCGACGAACGCGATCACCCACATCGGGAGAATGATAAAGCCCCGGATGTCGGACATCCACGGAAGCCCCTTGATGCCGAACTGCTTCAGCAGGTTGTTGATGCCCAGCTTCTCACTGAATATGAACATCCACAGAAGACCGAGGGCTGCTGACGAAAGTACGCAGGGAAGATAAATGATGTTCTTAAAAAGGTTCCTTCCCTTCTTAATATTCGTAAGAAGACCCGCCAGCACCAGTCCGCCGATCAGCTGGGACACACAGGAGAACACCAGGAAGAACATCGAGTTCTTGAATGCCGTCCTCATGATGGGATCCTTCAGCAGATCTTTGTAATTCTTAAGGCCGATGAAGTCATACGTCCTTGTTGTGCTGACATATTCACAGAAAGAATAGTATACGGATGTGCAGATCGGGATGAACAGTACGACCGTAAACAAAATCAGCGCAGGTGCTGCGAAGATAAAAATTGCGAGTTTATTTCTGAATAATTTATCCATGCCTACCTCTGTTCACGATAAAAAGCGGCTCTGACAAATGAACGGACTATTTTTCCGAAAAAAGCGGCGGGATCATCGGACGACGATCCCGCCTCCATAAGAGACCTGTTTATGGAATCACTTTCTGATATTCTCTGCGAAGAAATCTTCGACAGCCTGGAAAGCTTCTTCCGGAGTAACCTTTCCGAGATACATCGCGACCATCTGGTCATCGAAGTACGCGCCTGCTTCTGATGATGTCAGAGATTCATTGTAGAATCCGAACGTGGAGCTCGCATTTCCGAAGATCTCCATCACGTCGCCGAACTGTGCCGGTGCCTTTTCAGGATCGTATTCAGCTTTGGTTACCGGGATCTTGCCGATTTCAGCGGTTTTGCTCTGTGTGATGTCATCCGTGAAATACTTCATAAGAGCGATAGCAGCTTCCGGATGCTGTGTCTGAGAGCTCATGCAGAGAGAATCGGACTTTGCGATAATTCTGTTCGGGTCATTTCCGCCGTCGATAGCCGGGAACTGGAAGACGCCGCAGATATCCTCGATATCCGGATTTGCGCCGTTCATCTGTGCGATAACCCATGATCCCTGAATCAGGATTGCAGCTTCTTCATCATAGAAGTTCGCTGTAGCGATATCGTTGGAATCTGTTGCAGCTGTTTCCTGGAAATACTGGGAGAGCTCAAGAAGCTTTTCTCCTGCAGCGATGGTCTTGTCGTTGACCCAGCTCTCTTCGCCGGAAATAACCTTTTCAAGGTCTACGCCTTCTCTGTCGCAGAGATAGCCGGCAAGCATTGAGAGGCACCATGCTGTTCCTGCGCTGATCGTAATCGGTGTATAGCCTGCGTCCTTAAGCTTTGCGCATACATCGAGGAATTCGTCATAGGTCGTCGGAACTTCGACGCCGACTTCTTCGAACATTTCCTTGTTGTAGAAGCAGCATGCCGCAGCCGTATTAAGAGGAATGGCGCGGATCTGGCCGTCATAGGTGCCGCCCGCGAAAACAGCGTCGCTGGCGAAGGTATCCTTCCATCCGTCCGCTTCGAGATACTCGTCAAGAACTGCCGCTACGCCCGGAATTGCGTAATCATCAAGGTTTGCGCCCGGGCTGCAGATGAAGACATCCGGAATTTCTTCCGGCTTGCCGGAATCGACTCTTGCGTTCAGCGCCGTATAATACTCCTCGAGGTTCGTGGTAATCGGCGTGACGTGATACTTGCCTTCATAATCCGCGTTGAAGCGTTCAATGGTGTCCTTGAAGGTCAGCGACATCTCATCGGTCGTAGCATCGAGGTCATCCCAGAACATCCAGGTGATTTCTTCGACTTCGCCATCCGCTGCCGCCGGAACAGCCGCGAATACGGTTGAGGCGATCATTGCTCCCGCCAGCAGAGTTGACAGTAATTTCTTTCCCTTCATATCCATTCCTCCTGACTGTGTTGTTAAAGCTTACATCTGAGTTTAAAGGTTTTCGTGTTTCTGTTGCAGAAATCATAGCAAAAACGTGCTCTGATTTCTTTTTAATTCTTGCTCTTTTTTGATCAATACTTGCTATTATTTTTCCTTCAAATTTGTCATTTGTACCAATTTCACAAGTTTTCTCGCGATATTTTGTGTATATTGACGATCTTTTGGTTTTTAATTCGATTTTATCAGTTAAATATTTGCACAATTCCCTCTAATTTGTTATAGTAACAGGACAATAGTTATTGCAATTTTTGAACACAATTTAATTATCTACCGCAGTTATTCATCATCACCGATTTCAGCCCCGGAGGAACGATATGATAGAAAACCTGTCCGGCATGCATGAGACTGTCAATTACCGTCAGGATACACAGATCAGGTTGTATAACAACATGGAGTACGAGGATTATCCGCCGCACTGGCACACGCCCTTCGAGGTGATTATGCCGACCGACAATACGTACAGCGCCATCTGCGGACAAACCGAATACCACCTGGGAACGGGCGATATTCTTATTATCTGCCCCGGCACCGTACACGAGCTGTTCGCTCCGGAGAGCGGCGTCAGAATCATTTTCCAGGCCAACCTCTCAGTCCTCGGCATCCGGGAAATTGATTTTCTTTCAGCCATCATGAGTCCCGCTCTCCTCATCACGGAAGATACCCACCCGATGATCGCGGGGAAAATCAGGGAGCTGATGCTGAAAATTCGTGATGATTATCTTGAGGGCAGACCTTATCTCGAAGCCTCCATCTACTCGCATTTTCTGGAAATCATCGTTCTTGTCGGCCGCGACCTGGCGGAGAATGCCCAGAAAAGCATAGATGCGACGGCGCCGAAACAGAAAGAATATCTTGATAAAATCACATCGATCTGCAGCTACATAAGCGAGCATTTCACGGAAGACCTCACTTTGGAGGAAGTGGCAGCGCTTGCCGGATTCAGCAAGTTTCATTTCACCAGGCTCTTCCGCCAGGTGACAAATACAAGTTTCTACAAATACCTGAGCCAGAAGCGGATCGCCCACGCGAAAGAGCTCCTGATTTCCGGCAACTACTCCATCATGGAGGTGGCGTACCTGTCCGGCTTCTCAAGCCACTGTTCATTTACCAGAATGTTCAAGCTTCTCACGGGTTCAACGCCCAACGAATTCAGGAAGATGTACGACTCCTGGAATGAGCGCATAGCCGCTTCTTCAAAATAAAATAAGGCCGCGGAGCAGCTGCTCCGCGGCCTTTTCTTTTGGTCATAGATTCACGCGTTAAAGTAATATCCGACTCCCCACTTTGTGTGGACGTATTTCGGCTCGCTGGGATTCTCCTCGATCTTTTCGCGGAGTCTCCGGATATGCACGTCAACCGTTCTCACGTCGCCCGGATACTCATATCCCCAGACGATATTGAGAAGATTTTCGCGGCTGTAAACCTTATTCGGATTGAACACCAGAAGCTCGAGCACGTCGAACTCCTTGGCTGTGAGATTAATCTCTTTTCCGTTCACGAATACCCTGCGGCTCTCGCAGTCCATGCGCAGGCCGTTGATTTCGACCTGTTTCGGTTGGTTCGGATTTTCCTCCGCTCTCGTGGCGCGCCTTAAGATCGCCTTAATTCTCGCCTTAACCTCGAGAATATTGAACGGCTTCGTGATATAGTCGTCGGCGCCGTATTCAAGGCCGAGAATTTTATCCATATCCTCGCCCTTGGCAGTCAGCATGATAATCGGCACATTGGAAAAGCCCCGGATCTGTTCGCAGACCTCAAGTCCAGTAAGCTTCGGCAGCATCAGATCAAGGAGAATAATGTCATACTCCGTCTCTTTCGCGTACTCAAGAGCTTCTTCTCCGTCGTAGGCGCATGTAACTTCGTAGCCGTCCTGTTCAAGACTGAAACGGATTCCCTTGACAATCAGCTTCTCATCATCAACTACCAATACTTTCCTGGCCATATCCTACTCCATTCCGCACATCACCCAGCTGTGATGCTGTCCCTGATTTTCTCAAAAAGCGACGACTTAATGCCGCTCACCTTCATAATGTCTTCCGCAGAGCCGAACGGACCGTGTTCCGTCCGGTATTTAATAATGTCGCGTGCCTTTGCGGGGCCGATACCGCTAAGGGTAAGAAGCTCCGCTTCGTCTGCCGTGTTGATATTGACCTTTCCGGTCTTTGCGGCAGTTCCTGCGCTTGCGATGCCTTTTGCATCCTCCGCCGAAAGGACGACGATCTGTTCGCCGTCTGCCAAAAGCCGTGCCTGATTAAGGCTCGTCGCGTCCGCATCCGGCAGCAGCCCGCCGGCAGCCGAAACGGCGTCGCAGATTCTTGATCCCGCCTTCAGCGTATATACGCCGGTCCTCTTCACAGCACCGCACACATAAACCACAATCTCTTTTGCCTCAGCTTCGCGCTGTTCATCCCCGGAGTCTTCATAATCCGCTAAAAAAGAATCAGCATTTTCCTCATAAACCGTCAGACGGTCCGCTGTCTTTTCACATCCGGACAAAAGAACAGCCGCTTTTGCAAAAGACACGAATAGCATGGCACACCGTGCCATGCGCATAATCTTCCGCCTCATTGCACACCCCCGTATTCAGGCACGGAATCATTTCCTGCCTGCAGCAAGAGATGAGGAACCGATCCCCGTAGGCTGTGCAGAGCGCTGTAGTTATTGTAACCAATTAAAAATATCTTGACAATAGTTTTTCCGGCAAAACTTGGAGCCTGTCAGATTTCGTCAAGAACCTCGTCAAGTATGGCGACCGCCTGATCAATATCATCCCTGCTTACGATAAGCGGCGGCACAAACCGAAGGACATTCGATCCGGCGGTAATTATGAGAAGGCCTTTTTTCAGCGCAAGCGCCGCTGCCGCGCCGGCTCCGGCGCTCTCATCGAGCTCAAGGCCGCGCATAAGTCCAAGGCCCCTGTGGGCTGTGATGCAGCTGTGCCTTGCGGCAAGCCCGTCCAGCTTTTCCGCAAGATAAGCTCCGGCCTCTGCAGCTTTTTCCGAAATGTCGTCGCGATCAAATATCTCGAACACGCACGCTGCAGCCGCACAGGCGAGCGGGTTTCCGCCATACGTCGAGCCGTGATCTCCGGCCGCAAGAGAGTACTCCGCAGTCTTTTCGTTCAGCACGAAGGCCCCGACGGGAATTCCGCAGCCGAGCGCTTTCGCGCAGGTAAGAATATCCGGCTGTATTCCGTAATGCTGGAAAGCCCACATTTTTCCTGTGCGCCCCATGCCGCACTGAATCTCGTCAAGGATCAGGAGGATATCTTTCTCCCTGCAAAGCTCAGAGATTTTCCGCAGGAACTCCGGTTCCGCCGGATAAATGCCGCCCTCTCCCTGCACCGTCTCAAGAAGAATCGCGCAGGTGCGGTCCGTAACCTGCGATACAACGCTTTCGTAGTCGTTGAACGCGGCGAACCTGACTCCGCCGAGAAGCGGCCTGAATGCCTCCTGATAGTGCTCATTTCCGGTTACCGAAAGGGCGCCCGCAGTTCTTCCGTGAAACGAAGAATGCATCGCGATTATTTCGCCGCCCGGACGGCCCTTTGAAAATGCGTACTTTCTGGCCGCTTTGACAGCTCCTTCGATGGCCTCTGCGCCGCTGTTCGTAAAAAATGCCTTCGACAGGCCGGCCGACCGGCACAGCGCCTTCGCCGCTTTCGCAAGCGGCTCATGATAGTAGAGATTGGACGTATGAATCGTCTTTTTCAGCTGGGAAATCAGGGCTTCGTCGTAGCCCGGGTAGTGATAGCCCAGCGCGTAAACCGCGATCCCCGCCATGAAATCCAGATATTCCTTTCCGTCGGTGTCCCATACGCGGACACCTTCTCCGCGATCGATGGCGATGGGAAAACGGTTATATGTGTGGAGGACGCATTCCTCGGTATCCCGTTTAATCTGTTCCGTATTCATGAATTCTCCGCCTCCGTGTAAAACCTGCGTTCTTCGTCTCCTATGATCGCCGTGCCGATGCCCTTGTCGGTAAAGATTTCAAGCAGCATGCAGTGCATTATCCTTCCATCCAGGATATGAACCCTGCTTACGCCTTCTTCGATGGCGCTGATACAGCTCTGAAGCTTCGGAAGCATACCGCCTCCGGCGTTTCCTTCCTCAATAAACCGCCTCGCCTCCGTGACGGAGATCTCCGAGATCAGGGTCGACGGATCCAGCGGATTGCGGTATACGCCCTCGATGTCCGATAAAAACACCAGCTTTTCCGCCTTTACGGCTTTCGCCACGGCACACGCCGCGTCATCCGCATTGATATTGTATGTCTGGAAATCCTCCCCGAGACCGATCGGGCAGATAACCGGAACGAAATCTTTCTCGATCAGCGTGTCGATAAGTCCGGTATCCACTCTCGTAACGTCTCCGACAAAACCGAGGTCCACGCCGGAATCCAGCGTTTTTTTCTCCGCCCACATGGTTCCCCCGTCTTTACCGGAGATCCCGCAGGCCTTTACGCCATTTTCCTCCATGTACTGGACGAGGCCCTTGTTCACGCGGCCGAGAACCATCTCCGCGATCCGCATCGTCTTTTCATCCGTTACGCGGAGGCCATTCACAAATCTGGGTTCCTCGCCTGAAAGCTTCACCCATTTGCTGATTTCCTTGCCTCCGCCGTGAACGATAATCGGTTTCATTCCGACGAGCTTCAGAAGTGCGACGTCGGTAATCACGCTCTTTTTCAGCGCGGAATCCTTCATCGCCGATCCGCCGTATTTGACGACGATCTTTTTCCCTGAAAACTCTCTGATATAAGGCAGCGCCTCAATGAGCACATCCGCCTTCTGTATCCACAGTTCCATGCTGTCCATCATGTTCTCTCCCCGTACAGTACGCTTCTAACGAAGCCTTCTTTTACCGCGGCAGTAAAGCGGACACTCGAAATCCGCTGCGCTGCTTGCTCGTGAACCGTGGCCGCTTACAGCGGCATCTCAGCGGGGGCTTTTCCCCCCGCTGAGACGATCGGCCCCCCTATACCCCCACCTACATCTCTGCGGCGCTTAGGCGGGGGACTGATCACACGGTTCAGGACCTGTAATCCGCGTTGATATTTACGTATTCATGCGTAAGGTCACAGCCCCACGCGCACGCGCCAAAGCTCCCGTCATGGAGCTTCGCGATGCAGCGGATCTCGTCCTGCGACAGAATCTCCGTGGCCAGCTCTTCACTGAAATCCGTGATGACGCCGCCGTGAAATGTCTCGACGGATCCCGCGCTGCTTTCGATAATAAGATCCACCTTCTCCGGGTCAAAATCCGCTCCGGAATATCCCATCGCGCACAGGAAACGGCCGCAGTTCGCGTCGTGTCCGGCAATCGCCGCCTTCGTCAGCGTAGAGGATACGACCGATCTCGCAAGCTTCCGCGCGTCTTCCTTCGTTTTCGCTCCCCTCACCTCGCACTCAAAAAGGCAGGTCGCTCCTTCCCCGTCCTTGGCCATCATCTTCGCAAGTCTGGTGCATACGTCGAGAAGTCCTTCCGCAAACGCCTTGAAGTATTCGTCTTCTTCCGTAATTTCCCTGTTTCCCGCCAGGCCGTCCGAAAGAAGCAGACAGGTATCGTTCGTCGACGTATCGCCGTCGACGGAAACCATGTTGAAGGTCTCGGGAACCGTCATCGACAGCGCCTTCTGCAGCATTTCCGCAGAGATTGCCGTATCCGTCGTGATGAAGCAGAGCATCGTGCACATATTCGGATGAATCATGCCGGATCCCTTGCAGCATCCTCCGATGACAGACTCCGTACCGTCCGGATATTCAACGACGACCGCAGCTTCCTTGCTCACGGTATCGGTGGTCATGATTGCTCTCGCCGCCTTTGTTCCGCTCCCGGCGTCGTTTCCGATCGCTCCGCAAAGAAGTCCGATTCCTTCACGGATCCGGTCAATCGGAACCTGGTTTCCGATCACGCCCGTCGAAGCAACGAGCACCAGATCCGGATTTATGGAAAGCGCCTTACCCGCTGTTTCCGCAGTCTCTTTGCATACCGCCATTCCCGCTTCTCCGGTGCAGGCATTTGCCACTCCGGAGTTGATTACCACAGCCTGGCCTGCGTGTTTTCCGTTCACGATTTCGCGGTCCCAGACGACAGGCGCGGCTTTGACCTTATTTGTCGTAAATGTCCCCGCAGCCTTACACGGCACCTCGCAATAAATCATCGCCATGTCGGCGCTGCCGTTTTTCTTGATTCCGGCCGATACGCCGCCGGCCAGAAAGCCCTTCGCTGCCGTAACGCCGCCGCTTATCACTTTCATATCCAAACACCTCCGATGTTATGTAAATCGGGCTTCGGTTTCAGACCGATTCGGGCACCATGCGAAGCCCCGAATCCTCCGGTAAACCGAACAATAGATTCATGTTCTGGACCGCCTGCCCGGCGGCGCCTTTTACGATATTGTCAATGGCCCCCATCATGACCGCCCGTCCGGTTCTCTGATCAATTTTGAATCCCACGTCCGCGTAATTGCTTCCTTTCACCCATCTGGTTTCCGGAATCCGGCCGTCTCCAAGCACTCTCACGAAGGTCTCGTCTTTATACTCCTCTTCATAGGCCTTCCGGAAATCCTCTTCCGTCACGCCCGGCTTCAAGGAGGCGTACACCGTCGCAAAGATCCCCCTGTTCATCGGAATCAGATGAGGCGTAAACTGAACAACGGACGGATGCCCGGAAATGCAGGCAATCTGATCCTCGATCTCCGGCGTATGCCTGTGTACCGTGACCCCGTACGCTTTAACCGTCTCATTGACCTCGCAGTACAGGTTCTGAACCTTAGCGCCTCTTCCCGCACCGGTGGTGCCGGATTTCGCGTCGATAATCAGCGTATCCTGATCTATCAGCCCTCTCTTTACTGCCGGAAGAACCGTCAGTATGCTGCACGTCGGGAAGCATCCGGGATTCGCGATCAGACGGGCTGTCCTGATTTTCTCCCGGTTCAGCTCCGGAAGGCCGTACACCGCCTCCTGCAGAAATTCCGGAGTCTCATGATGAATACCGTACCACTCCTCATAGCGCTTCGGATCCTTGATCCGGTAATCCGCGGAAAGGTCGATGACCTTCGTTTTACGCAGAAGCTCTTCCGTCATCTTTGACGCGCAGAACCCCTGGGGCGTAGCTGTAAAAATGACGTCGGCTTCATTTGCAAGCTCATCGAGATTGTCGTCAAGACAGACGGAGTCGACGATTTTAAAATAACTTCCATATATCTCCGCGTATTCCTTCCCCACATAGCTTCTGGATCCGTACCAGACGATCTCGGCTTCCGGGTGACGAAGGAGTATGCGGACAAGCTCAGCGCCGGCGTATCCGGTGGAGCCGATAATACCGGCCTTAATCATAAGCGAACACCTCCAAACAGAAAAAAGAATTCATAATAAATACTGTCCAATATCTTATTCTAAGAGTGCCCAAATGTAAAGATCCGAATAATGCATAAATATGCATTTTTAATGAATAATTATTAAGTCAAATTGCCAGATATCGCATTCAAAAAAATATTCTTGCATATTATCTGCATATGATGTATAGTCTTAAAGGCAGTGAAACGAAGAAGCGCCGGGAGCGTCCCGGAACATCAAATACACGGAGGCAAATCATGGCAAACGAAAAAGTAATTCTCGCCTACTCAGGCGGTCTGGATACAACGGCAATCATCCCCTGGCTCAAGGAGCATTTCGGATATGACGTCATCTGCTGCTGCATTGACTGCGGCCAGGGAAATGAGCTCGACGGTCTTGAGGAAAGAGCAAAGCTTTCCGGCGCCGACAAGCTCTATATCGAAGACATCAACGATGACTTTGCCGAAAACTATATCATGCCCTGCGTAAAAGCGGGCGCTGTCTATGAAAACAAATATCTTCTCGGAACGTCCATGGCCCGTCCGGCGATCGCGAAAAAGCTCGTCGAGATCGCCCGCAAGGAAGGCGCTTCAGCGATCTGCCACGGCGCCACCGGCAAGGGAAATGACCAGATCCGCTTCGAGCTCGGAATTAAAGCTCTCGCTCCGGACCTTAAAATTATCGCTCCGTGGAGAATGACCGACATCTGGACATTCACCTCCCGCGAAGACGAGATCGAATACTGCAAGAGTAAGGGCATCGATCTTCCCTTCGACCATGCCTCCAGCTACAGCCGCGACCGCAATCTGTGGCATATCAGCCATGAAGGTCTCGAGCTCGAAGATCCTTCGCAGGCGCCGAATTACGACCACATGCTGGTCCTCGGCGTGACTCCGGAAAAAGCGCCTGATGAGGCGGAGGAAGTGACGATGACCTTCGAAAAGGGCGTCCCCACCTCCATCAACGGCGAGAAGATGAAAGTCGCCGACATCATCCGCAAGCTGAACGCTCTCGGCGGAAAGAACGGTATCGGAATCGTCGATATCGTCGAGAACCGCGTCGTCGGAATGAAGAGCCGCGGCGTCTATGAAACCCCGGGCGGAACGATCCTCATGGCAGCCCACGAGCAGCTCGAGGAGCTCGTCCTCGACCGCGCTACGCTCGAAGAAAAGAAGATTCTCGGAGAAAAGCTCGCCCAGGTAGTTTACGAAGGAAAATGGTTCACGCCGCTTTGCGACGCAATCAAGGCTTTCGTCGACGTCACGCAGGAATACGTTACCGGCGAAGTTAAATTCCGCCTCTACAAGGGCAACATCATAAAGGCAGGCACGAAGTCGCCGTACAGCCTCTATGACGAGAGCCTCGCATCCTTCACAACCGGTGATCTCTACGATCACCACGACGCCGACGGCTTCATCACGCTGTTCGGTCTCCCGCTGAAGGTCCGCGCCATGAAAATGGCTGCATCGGGAATGGCAAATCCGTACGAAGCGTAAGTATTATATTCCGCATTATCCGGAGGTCCGTTAATCGGGCCTCTGTTTTTTTGTCTTACCGCGCATAAAAAAGCCTTATCACTCATAAAAAAACGCCGCCGGCCGGCTGCCCGGCTGGCGGTATAAAGCTTATAAAACGGCTGATGCTCACTCCACATTCCGATGGTTCCTGGACATTTTTTCAAAAGACAGCCCCGGCGTCTCGTCAACGATCATCATGACCACGATATCGAAGATGATGAGCAGGCTCTGCTCGAACAGATTTCCCATCGGCTGGAAGGACGGGACAACGGCATCTGTTCCTCTGTAGACAGCTGCCGGGACAAAGAAAACGCTGTCCGCAACCTGCGCCGCAGTCTCGCCGCTCGGCGATCCTGTGACGACGTATATATAGGCTCCCGCCTCTTTTGCCCGTCTGCAGACATAATCGATATGTCCGATTCTCCCGTCGCCCAGAGTAGCGATCAGAAGATCTCCTTCGCCGATATGAGGCGTGGTATCGTCCCAGATCCAGTGGACTTCCTTGCCCATATGCATCAGACGCATGGCAAAGGCCCGCGTCATCATCCCTTCTCTTCCGACTCCGATGCAGAAAATACGCTGATACTTCTTTACGGTTTCGATAAACTGTCTGAGACCCTCCTCATCGAGAAGCTCAAATACCTGCCGGTATTCTTCGATGATACGGGTGCCGTATTCCCTAAATTTCATAACCTTCTACGCCTTTCTGTAATTTCCCGGTTAACCAGCAACCATTGATAGATGGATGAAAATGGCGGAGCCCGCTCCGTGATTGTGCATCTTCGCCAATCGTCAGACATCAGACATCAGCCTGCGTTTATATGGCGATTTTTCACATCAATCACTTTATTTTCATCCTTGTTTATATTAATTTTACACAAACATCCGGCCTTTTTCAATCTTCATTTTCCCGTCTGATATGCGAGGGCGGATATTCCTGTCATTTTTCTTCCTTCAAAAGTCCGCTGAGTGTATAATATAAAAACGGGGATATGGTTTTAATGGGGGTATCATTCATTGACGCGCGAAGAACTGATTGAGAAGCGCAAAAGAAAAAAGAGAAAAAAACGCCTGATGGCCGCAGCAGCTGCTGCGGTAATTTGCATTGTCGGAATCGGCATATACAGATCCGGAAGCACCATGAGGACAAAGGCTCGCACCGCTTCTGCCGTTGCTGCCGAATCTGACACGGAAGATGCCGAGCTTGCTGTCCCGGCGGACATTGAAGAGCCCGTATCCGTGCCGGAGGAGCCGGAAGCTGTCGTCACCGGATGGCAGAGCGATGAAAAGGGACGCTTTTATCTTGATGAAAGCGGAAACCGCATAACCGGATGGTTCACGGATCCCGAGGGCGGAGTCTATCTGTTCGGAGATGACGGCTACGCCAAAACCGGTTGGCAGGAACCGGATATCGGACGGGTATGGTTTGACGAAAACGGCAGGATGGTGACCGGCCTTGTTACCATAGACGGGCTTCTTTATTATTTCGGATACGACGGCGTCTCCCTCACAGGATGGCAGGACGACGGCGACGACACCTACTATTTCAGCGAAGAAACCGGCGCGGCGGTCACCGGATGGCAGGTGATAAACGGTGAAGACTGCTGGTTCGGGGAAGACGGGCTCTACGATCCTTCCGTCAAAAAAGAAGTCATAGACGGACCCGCAGTGGCTCTCACATTTGACGACGGCCCCGGCGAGTACACGAACAGGCTTCTGGATATCCTGGAACGCTACGACGCGGACGCCACATTTTTCATGATCGGCGAGCAGGTGGAGTATTACGCCGACGCAGTAAGAAGAGAACACGACATGGGTATGGAACAGGGCAATCACACCTGGGATCACCGCACCCTGACGCACCTCAGCGGCGAAGACATCCAAAGCGAGATTTCCTCCACAAATGACGTAATCCGCCGGGTTACCGGCGAGGAACCGACGCTCTTCCGTCCTCCGGGCGGAGGCTATAACCAGGCGGTGTTCGACAACTCCTTTGGAATGCCGGTCATTCTGTGGTCCATCGACACCCTCGACTGGTCCACGAAAAACGCGGATTCTACGTATAATTCCGTGATGAGCCAGGTAAAAGACGGGGATATTATCCTCATGCACGAAATCTATGAAGCCTCGGTGGACGCCGCCGAGCGCCTGATCCCCGCCCTCAAAGAAAAAGGGTTCCGGCTCGTCACCGTCTCACAGCTCGCTTCACTTCGAGGTGCGAAGATGACGTCCGGAACCACATACGGACATTTCTATCATGAGTAATCACGGTCAGCGGGATGAGAGGAACTCATATTCCCGAAGTCCCGCTTCATCCGACGGATACTTTCCGACGTAAGATGCGGCTTTCGATCTGGCGGTCGGCCAGTCGCGCATCTGTTCGTAAATCACAATTTCATTGAAAAGAAGACTCTGGGCCGCGCTTTCGTCACCGACAGCGAGGCCTTCTTCAACGTTGCGGAGCGCATTTTCATAATCCTTCTCCGCGATATCGCAGAGCGCAAGCCCGTTCCAGGCGCCGGCTGCAGTCGATTCCTGCTGCGTATGCTCGCGGAAAACCGCCCGCGCGTCCGCCACATCGTTCATCGCCAGATATACCTTCCCCAGAAGGAACACCGAGCGGCTGTCCGATCCGTCCTTTCTCAGCGCCATGATCAGCAGGTCCTTCGCCTCTTCATAATTCTGAAGATAATAGCTCACAAGACCCTGATCATAATAATCCGACTCGTCTTTACCCGCTTCCTTCAGGGCTTCCTCAAGATAGTGGGCGCCGTCTCCGCTCTTGTCGACAGCCTCATATACTTCATAAATGTTGATATAGAGATCGTAATCCGGTTCAATGGAGATCGCCTGGTCAAAATCATTTCCGGCGGCCTTCGTGTTGCCGTTTCGGAGATTCAGCCTGCCGCGGAGAAACAGAGTCTCCGCGTCGGGAGATTTCTTGATCAGCGTGTTGTAGATCTCCATCGCCTTATCCGTCTCGCCCTGATGCTCGCGGCAGAATGCCAGGTAAAGGCTTACGTCCCTCTGATAGGCGTCCGACTCCTGATCGAGATAGAGAAGGCTTTTTTCAAACGCCACGCAGGCGTCCGCAAACATCGTCTGCTGCATGTACGCAAGACCGATTCCCCGCCAGGCTTCCGACAGATAGTAACCCGACTCGGTTACCTTCAAAAAGCCCTCTGCCGCCTTCTCCGGATTCCCTGCCGTAAGTTCTGCGCTTGCGGCGGTATAAGCCGCCTTCGCGTCGGAGCGGGCGCAGCCCGAAAGAAGAACCGCAGAGAGTATTGCGGGAATAATCAAGCATTTAACCTTCAACGGCCAGTCCCTCATCATAAATCACTTTCAAAACACTGCCCACATATTTCTCGCAGATTTCGTAAGTTTCCGCTTCCACCATAACCCTGATCTTCGGCTCGGTTCCGCTCTCTCTCACAAGAATGCGGCCGATGTTCTCAAGTTCTTTCGCTGCCGCGTCAACCGCTGCCTGCACCTTCGCGTTCGCCTTGACCGCTGCCTTATCCGCTACGCGGACATTCTTCAGCACCTGCGGGTACATCTTCATCTCGCCGGCAAGTGCGGAAAGCGGGCTCTTCTTTTCGATCATCGTCTGCATTACCATCAGCGAAGTAAGGATTCCGTCGCCGGTGGTGGCGTATTTGCTGAAAATGATATGGCCTGACTGCTCTCCGCCGATCTCATATCCGTTCGCCATCATATTTTCCGCGACGTATTTATCGCCGACCGGAGTCTGCTCCGTGCGCATGCCGTTCGCCTCCAGCGCCTTATAAAGGCCCAGGTTGGACATGACGGTAGTCACAACGGTCTCCTCCGGAAGCTGTCCGATCTCATGCAGATACTTTCCGCAGAGATACATGATGTGGTCGCCGTTTACGATATTTCCCTTCTCGTCCACGGCGAGGCATCTGTCCGCATCTCCGTCATAGGCGAATCCCACGTCAAGGGCGTTGTCGATGACGTAGTTCTGAAGCGACTCGATATGGGTCGATCCGCAGCCTCTGTTGATGTTGGTGCCGTCCGGGGTGTTGTTGATCACGAAGGTCTTCGCTCCGAGAGCCTCGAACACGCTCTTCGCAATGGCGGAAGAACTTCCGTTGGCGCAGTCAAGTCCGACTCTCATTCCCTTGAAGGCTCTCGTCGGTATCGTCATCAGATATCCGATGTAGCGGTTTCTGCCGGCCGAAAAATCAACGGTTCTGCCGATGGCCTCCCTCGAGGCGTACGGAACCTCCCCGATTTCTCCGTCGATGTAGGCTTCGATTTTTTCCTCGATCTCAGCTTCGATCTTCTGGCCGTTGGCTCTCATGATCTTAATGCCGTTGTCGTAGAACGGGTTGTGGCTGGCGGAAATCATGATGCCGCAGTCAAAACCGTCGGTTCTCACGACATAGGATACGGAGGGAGTCGTCGTAACATGCAGAAGATATGCGTCCGCTCCTGAAGATGTAAGACCGGCGCAGAGCGCTTCCTCGAGCATGTAGCTGCTTCTTCTCGTGTCCTTTCCGATGGCGACCTGGGCCTTTCCGTCCGGGTGCTGAGTTCCGTAATACCAGCCGAGATAACGTCCCACTTTAAATGCCTTTTCTGCTGTCAGCTGTACATTTGCTTCTCCGCGAAAACCGTCCGTGCCAAAATATTTTCCCATGTCGCTCTCCTTTCTCCGGTTTTAATACCGTCTCTGATGTAATCTCTGTAAAACTGTCATTCGCAATTCGCTTCTCCGCCTGCTCATGAACCGCGTCCGCCATAACCCCACCTATACCCCACCTACGCCTCTGCGGCGTTGAGGTGGGGGACTGATCACACGGTTCAGTCAGCCGCCGCAAGCCTCGCGGCCTGGTCGGCAGCAGTAAGCGCGTCAATAATCTCATCCAGATCCCCGTCCAGCACGCTCTCGAGTCTGTGCGTGGTCAGGTGTATTCTGTGGTCCGTCACTCTTCCCTGAGGGAAATTATACGTGCGGATTTTTTCCGAGCGGTCTCCGGTACCCACCTGGCTTTTCCGAAGTTCCGCCCTCGCGGAATTCATCTCCCGCAGCTTCAGGTCGTAGAGCCTCGCCCTCAATACCTTCAGAGCCTTGGCCTTGTTCTTGATCTGGGATTTTTCGTCCTGGCATGAAACCACGATCCCGGTGGGTATATGTGTCAGCCTCACCGCAGAATCGGTGGTATTGACGCACTGCCCGCCGTTTCCGGAAGCCCGGAAAACATCAAACCGGCAATCGTTCATGTCAAGCTCCACGTCCACTTCCTCCGCCTCGGGCATGATCGCCACTGTGGCTGTCGACGTGTGGATTCTCCCTCCGCTCTCGGTCTCCGGGACCCTCTGGACACGGTGGGTCCCGCTCTCATATTTCAGTCTCGAATAAGCTCCTTTGCCGCTTAAGAGGAAAATAGCCTCCTTGAAACCGCCCAGGCCGTTTTCACTGAGCGAAGCAAGCTCATAGCGGAAGCCGTGACGGTCGGCGTACCTCATATACATCCTGTAAAGATCCGCCGCGAAAAGCGCGGCTTCGTCGCCCCCGGCTCCGGCTCGGATTTCAACAATCACGTTTTTATCGTCATCCGGATCCTTCGGCAAAAGCAGTATCCTGAGCTGTTCCTCCAGCTCCTTCTCTCTCTCGGCGGCATCCGAAATCTCAGCTTTGAGAAGCTCCCTCATCTCGGGATCCGTCTCTTCCTTCAGCATTCCGGCGCATTCCTCCCGGGTTTTCCCCGCATCCAGGTATTCCTCATATGCGCCGACAAGAGGCGTAAGCTCCGCCTGTTCCTTCAAAAGAGAGGTCATCCTCTGGGGATTTTCCTGCGTCTCCGGAGCCGCGAGCTCCTCGAGAATCTCTTTTTGCCGCATCGCGATATTTTTGATTTTATCTATCATTCTCTACCGTGCAGTCTGCTTCGTACCGATAACAGCCCTCGTATTCCAGGAAAGGTCCCTTTTGATCTGTATACTTCCGAAGCCGTTTTCTCTCATCATTTCCGCGACATCCTCCGACTCGTCATAGCCGATCTCAACGCCGAGAAGCCCGTTCTCCGAAAGGTGGTAAGGAGC
>CADBRO010000191.1 GCA_902797075.1 uncultured Lachnospiraceae bacterium | reverse complement strand
GCGAGGATCTGGTCCGAGAGACCGCAGTTGCTCTCGAATTCTTCGCAGCCCGGATACGTCGTGAAGTCATAGAATCCGAGGATGTTGGTGCGGTAGTTGAAGGAGACGAAAATGATGCCGTCTTTCACGAAGGCTTCGCCCCGGTACATCTCATCGGCAGAGTAACCGGTATTGTATCCGCCGCCGTAGATCCACACGAAAACAGGGAGACGATCGCCTTCTTTCGGGCGCTGGATGTTGACGGTCAGGCAGTCCTCGTCGCCCATGACGACTCCGTTGTTGTACTGGACCGGCGGATTGCCGTACCGGTCTGCGTCAAAGATTCCGTCCCAGGGATTCTTCGGAACAGCTCTTTTAAATCTCAGCGGTCCGACCGGTGCTTCCGCGTAGGGGATCCCGAGATAATCCACGCCGATTTCGGTTTCGATTCCGCGGACTTTGCCGCTCGTTGTGCTTACAATATATTCGCTCATGCCTGCCTCCTCCCGGAATGTAGATTCCGTATGTGACTTACCCTTTGAAAACCTTGTCTGCTATCTGCCTGGAAAGTGAATCGAGATCCGTATCCGCGCCGGCCATGCGGGCGATCGCCCTTGCTCTTGCTCTCGGTTTTATTCCGTCCTCCGGATCGGTAAAGAGTCCGAAGTAAACCTCCGTGAGCCCGCCGATCTGGTTGCTCTCTATACCGTCGCGCCTGAGCATCGCATTTTCATTGAGAAGCCGGAAATTGTGCAGCGTCCTCACGTAGGGAAGCTCCGCGGCAATCTTAAGGAGCGTCTCGTTGTAGCGGGCGTATCTTTCTTCCAGAACCGGATCCCCGAGATCCGTAAAGCCCGCCTCGGTGAGCAGCACCTGCTTATGACCGTCGCCGTACTTTTTCATGACCCTGTAGGCCGAATCGTTGAAGCTTCTCCAGAGCGAGTCCGGCTCGTCCACGTCGAGGAAAAGATCGGCGTCGCTTTCCACATCCTTGTTTGTGAACACGTAAGGATGCCAGGATACGATGTCGAAGTAGTCGTCCGGGTTATCCGACCAGAACTTTCCGGAACGGATGCGGCTGTATATTTTGTCCAGCGTCCAGGCGACTCCGTACATGACCGGAAGATAATCCGGCATGTCTCCGCCGAGACCCGGCGTGGAGAGCGCGGGAGAGAACGATGCGACGAGCGCATTTTTATTTGCTCTCCGTATCCCTTTTGCCGCGAAGTACATCATGTCGACCGCGATGTCCATTTTCTCATCTGCTGAAAATGGCTTCGACATGTCGCTTTCGAGAAATCCGTCCGGGTGAAGAAACGCGTTCAGGTTCCATTCATTTCCCACCTCCCAGATGGAAACCTCCGGAAAGAGAGCGGCCATCGTGTGCCAGGATTCCTCGAGCATATTAAGCGCCTGCATATAGAGGCTTCCCGGGGTGAGATCCCGGGGCGGCATTGCGTGGCCTTTTTTCTGGCGGCAGCCTTCGGGAAGAAACCATTCGTGGCTCATGCCCGTAACTTCGATGTCCTGCTCCTTCGCTTTTGCGAGGAGTTTTTTGTGGCGGTTTACTTCTTCTGTGTCAGGGGTGACAGGATCTTTCAGAAGTTCGGTCAGGTGCATCCAGTTCCGGAAGGCATTGCAGCCGATTCCTTTCACGAGCCCGAGGCATTCCGCCGCGTCGATTCCCTGATCCCGTTCTCTTTGGATAAGCGGCTCGCCGACTCCGAAGAAGCGGGGGCCGAAGTTCAGCATTTCCATTTGTTTCTCCTTACAGCCTGGTTGTTATTGGCAAGTGTAGCATGAACGGGAGCGGAACGGATATTCTTTTGTGGTTGTATTTGTTCTTATTTTGACATAATATGATTACAGCGTCAAAGGTCTCTTTATACGTCGTTATTGCTCATAAGTACAAAACGATCCGCAGCCTGTTTTAAGCGTGCCAAAGGAAAGGACACTCCCATGCGAGCAAACAACATCCGCATACTATGCAGCGTTATCAAAGTCGACCTCGTCCATGAAGACGAAGACGGCACCCTCACGCAGTTCTTCGACGCTGCGGACAGCCCTCTTATGTGCTCGGAGGAGCTCCGCAGCCATTTAAAAGAAAAAATACTCGCACAAAATGGTCCTTACCTGTATCAGGGAGAAGAGCACTGCTATTTCGCCGCTCTTCATGCGGACAACGGTCTCCTCTACATGGGTCCGATGTGCCACGAGAAGCTGACGGGACCGGCCAGGAGACGGATGTGCAGATACTATGGCGTCACGGGCGACGATCTCCGGGTGCTGCCGGTATTTACGCTCCCCGAAATCAGAAACATGATTCTCCTTTCGAACACGGTCCTCCGCAACGCTTCCCTCGAACAGGAGGAGCTCCTTCAGCTTAACCGCATCATCAGTGAGAACGATGAGGAGAGAAAGCAGGATCAGGAAAGATACGTCATGAAGGAGGAAGAGGAGAACGAAGACGACGCCTTTCGCCACAGCTATTACGAGGAGCAGATGATCCTGCAGGCCGTCCGCGAGGGTAATGCGCAGGAAGCGGTTCGGATTGCGGAAAACATGGACCGGGATGCCGGAAGGCTCGGCAGCGATGACTTCAGGCATCACCTGAATCTTGCAGTTGTAGGCATCACACTCTGTTCAAGGGCGGCGATTGAAGGCGGGATATCTCCGATGGAGGCCTACCGGGT
>CADBRO010000190.1 GCA_902797075.1 uncultured Lachnospiraceae bacterium | reverse complement strand
CTGAAAAGAACCGTTTCCGCCAGATCATCCATATGATGCGCAAGCGCAATCTTTGTCCCCGGATCAGCGCCCGCCTCGCGCCTGAATATCTCATAGCGGGCCTCGCGCCCCGCTTCTTCAAGGGATTTCCCGATCCGTTCCGCTTCCTCTGGAATATTCCGCCGCACAAGGATAAACTCCGTTCCGTGAGTATTGCAGAGTTCCCGCACAAATGCCGCGTCTCGCTCCGCTTCCTCTCCTCTGATGCCGTGATGCACGTGAACGGCACGTAACCGGATCATTCCGGTCTCAGCCAGCTTAAGAAGCACATAAAAAAGAAAAACCGAGTCTGCTCCTCCGGAGACCCCGGCAATCACTCGGTCTCCGGCCTTCAGCATACCGGTTTCATGAATATATCTGATTACTTTTTCTTCCGCAGTCATTTTCAGCCCTGGTCCTTCGGCCTAAAAATCGTCTCTCCGCTCTCAACCAGACCGAGTCTGTCCTTCGCGGCCTGCCGGACATAATCATCCGACTGCATGTATTCCCGTTTCGATTCGATAGCTGCCGTCCGCAGTTCTTCCTCTTCTATCGCCTGCTCGAGCTCCGTCCGCTTCCGTTCGTTCTCGCCGATCCGGTCATTCAGCCGGCTTCCCTCAAAAAGCAGCACAGCAAAAAGCAGGCACACAACCAGAAGGATAGCAATCATTCCGGCTCTGTTCTCGGCGGTAATTCGTGCACTTCGCGATTTACGCCTGCGCTGGGCTTTTCTGCTGCTCATGTACGTTCCCCGTTACTGATTCTTAAATCCACCAAGCGGATTATTAAAGTTTACACCTGATCGCCTGCTACCGCAAGTTAAAGCGGAGATTCCCGATTTGATCCGTTTCTTACATTAAATCAGGCGGTACATCCCCGCAGCCTCATCCTTTTTCGTCGTATCCGCGATATCCGCCACTTCCGCCTTCACGGTTTTCTCGCCAAAGCGGATTTCGATAATGTCGCCGATCTTCACGTCAGCGGATGCTTTTGCTGTTTTTCCGTTTACGCTGACCCTTCCGGCATCGCACGCCTCATTTGCAACCGTCCTTCGTTTGATCAGCCTGGATACCTTGAGGAACTTGTCCAGTCTCACGGATCACACCTCCCGTCCTGCCAAAACTCATAACGAAAGGGAGAGGATAAAATCCTCTCCCCGAAAATGCAGAATTCAGATCTTATTTTTTCTTTTTCTTGGATGTATTTACGGCATCCTTCAGTGCCTTGCCGGCTTTGAACTTCGGAGCCTTGGAAGCCTTGATCTTCATCGTTTTTCCAGTCTGCGGATTTCTGCCTTCTCGGGCAGCTCTCTCGACAACTTCAAATGTACCAAATCCGACGAGCTGTACTTTCTCGCCCTTCTTCAATTCATTTGTGACTACTTCCACAAAGGCCTTAACCGCAGCTTCGGAATCCTTCTTTGTGAGCCCGGTTTCATTCGCGATGGCAGCTGCCAATTCAACTTTGTTCATAATGACCTCCTGCAATAGGATCGCTCAAATAATACTGACAACCTTGTTATAACCCGAAACGAAACATCTGTCAAGAAATTAAGAGAAAAGCGGTTTTAAAGCGTTTGCAAGCTCTTCCTTGCGCTTCTCGGCTTCCGCCAGATCCGCGCCTTTCGTCGTGAAATACGTCTTGATTTTCGGCTCTGTACCGGACGGACGAACGACGACCGTCGAGCCGCCTTCAAGATCATAAATCAATACGTTCGCTTTCGGAAGGCCCGTTTCCTCAGGCTTCTGATAATCCCTGACTGCCGTCACTGCATGTCCTGCAATTTCAGCAGGCGGTTCCGACCGAAGTCCGCTCATGATTCCGCTCATCTTGTCCATACCGGACAGGCCCGGGAATTCGAAGCTGTCGACCTTATTCAGATATCTTCCGTACTCCGCGTAGATCTCCTCCAGACGCTGCTTGACAGAGCTTCCGATGCTGCGGTAATAAGCAGCCATCTCGCAGATCAGCATAGCGCCGATAATCGCGTCTTTATCACGCACGTAAGAGCCTGCCAGATATCCGTAGCTCTCCTCGAAACCGAAGATAAAGCGTTCTTCCTCGCCTTTCTCCTCAAGCTTTGCGATCTGGTCGCCGATCCATTTGAAGCCTGTAAGCGTATGTCTGAGTTCCACGCCATAATGCTCCGCGACCTTATCTGCCAGCGGTGTCGAAACAATCGACATAACCGCTACCGGATTCTCCGGCATCGTTCCCTTCTCAATTCTTCCCGCGCAGATATAGTCGAGAAGAAGCACACCGACCTCATTTCCGGAAACCAGCTCGTAGCTTCCGTCCGGGCACTTCATGGCGATTCCGACGCGGTCTGCGTCCGGATCCGTCGCGAGCATCAGGTCCGCTCCGACTTCCTTCGCAAGCTCAAGCCCTTTTCTGAGCGCTTCGAAGATCTCGGGATTCGGATACGGGCAGGTCGTAAAGTATCCGTTCGGATATTCCTGCTCCGGCACGATTGTTATATCCGTGATTCCGATGTCCTTCAGAACGTGCGTCACCGGCACAAGTCCGGTTCCGTTGAGCGGTGAATAAACCAGTTTGAGACCGGCTGTCTTTGCCAGACCCGGCCGCACCTGACGGGACTCGATAGCCTCGTAAAGCGCCTGTTTGCAGTCATCTTCCACGAAACGAATGATTCCCTTGTTGACGCCTTCCGCAAAGGACATGTATTTCGCGCCAGTGAGAACGTCCGTCTTCTGGATCTGCTCGTAAACCACCGCCGCAGCGTCGTCCGTCATCTGGCATCCGTCCGGTCCGTAGGCCTTATAACCGTTGTATACCGCCGGGTTATGCGAGGCAGTGACCATGATGCCTGCATTGCAGTGATAGTATCTGGTTGCGAAGCTTAAAGCCGGTACCGGCATCAGCTCGTCGTAGATCACGACGTTGATTCCGTTTGCAGCCAGTACGCCGGCAGCCTCTCTTGCAAATGTATATCCCTTCAGACGGCTGTCGTAGCTCACTGCGACTGTCTGAGTTCCGCCCTGCGTCTTTACCCAGTCGGCAACACCCTGGGTCGCCTGCCGGACTACCCAGATATTCATACGGTTTGTGCCGGCGCCGAGTGTTCCGCGAAGTCCGGCTGTACCGAACTGAAGCGAAACGGCGAAGCGCTCACGAATCGCTTCGTCATCGTCCGCAATAGACTGAAGCTCGGTCCTCAGATCACAGTCAATCAGATCCGCTTCGAGCCATCTGCGGTACTCTTCCTGATACATATCGCATTCCTCCTTTAAAAATGGTCCAGATGCTTCTGGATCCTTATCATTTTTTTAATTATATTATCCCGCAGGGGAAGGGTCAAGCGGTGCAGACTGCCTCAAATGCCCTTTTTTCAACATTTTTCCGAACTCAAGCTGCCGAAGCGCCTCATAGAGAACGATAGACACGGAATTCGAGAGATTCAGCGAGCGCTCCCCCTCCATCATGGGAATCCTGATGCAGTTTTCGGGATGCGCGGCCAGTATATCCTCCGGTATTCCTGCACTCTCCTTTCCGAACATCAGGAAGTCGCCGTCCCGGAATCTGACGTCAGCATAGCATTGGCCTGCCTTGGTCGTTACATACCAGATCCGGCTGTCCGGATGCTTTTCCGTAAAGTCCTGATAATTCATGTACCGGGTCAGCAAAAGCCGGTCCCAGTAATCGAGTCCGGCCCTTTTGATATACCTGTCGGTGAGGTGGAATCCGATCGGCTCGATCAGGTGGAGGGAAGCTCCCGCGCAGACGCATGTCCTTCCGATCGTGCCGGCATTGCCTGGCTGTTCCGGTTCATGAAGCACTACACCGATCATGTGCCTCCTCCTTTTTTCGCTCGTCCTGCCCGGACGAGCAGCTGTTCTTTTTTATTTATTTCCGGATTTGCGAGCACCTCCCGAAGAAGCATGCCGAGAACCTCGCCGGTTTCTTTTCCGGATATCCCGATCGCCGCCAGATCCGTTCCGTTCACGGCGAGCTCCTTAAGCGTAAGGGGATCGCGGTTTCTGCGGATCTGTTCGGCGCGCCTCATCAGATTTTCGATCAGAACGTATTCCGGATCATTTTCATCAAATGCCTGTTTTCTGCCTGCTGCCGCGTCTGCATAGCGGACCGCGAGATAATCGCCGAAGTTTTCCGGTCCGGTCTCGTGCATGCACAGCCGCACTGAGGATGCGTCGGTTGCAGGATCAAGCTCCTGGCACCGGATCAGATTCACGACGCTGTTTCTGGTTTTATTGTCAAATTTCAGCCTTCTTAAGACCTGATCCGCGATTTTGCTGCCCAAAGAGGCATATCCCGGAAAATGATCCCAGCCGAAATCGTCGCGGTACCGGACATCCGGCCTGCCCGCCTCATGGAGGAGCATCACGAGCCTGAGAACGGCGTCCGCCTCCACATATCGCAGTGACCGGATCGTGTGAAGCCACACCGTATCATTTTCATAGCCGTGAGGCGTGATAAGCGGCGTCTCCGTGAGCCGTTCCAGCTCGGGAAGAACAACCTCCGCAATGCCGAGATCCGCCAGTCTTCCTGCCATCTCCGGGTTCGGGGAAAGAAGCAGCTTCATAAGTTCCGTCCTGATACGTTCCGCGCTGACAGCTCTCAGATGGCCGGCGTGCTGTTTCACTGCCTCTTCCGTATCCCGATCGATCTGAAACCCCAGCTGCGCCGCAAATCTCACGGCTCTCATGACGCGCAGCGCGTCTTCCTCAAACCTTTTCACGGGATCGCCCACACAGCGTATGCGCTTCTTCTGAAGATCCCGCATTCCTCCAAAGAGATCGACGAGGCCGGCAGTCTCGTTGTAAGCCATGGCGTTGATGGTAAAATCCCGCCGCGCCAGATCATCCGCAAGATTCGGCGTAAAAAGCACACTGTCCGGATGCCGCCCGTCGGAATAAGTGCCGTCGATCCGGTAGGTCGTCACCTCAAAAGCATCACTTCCGAGCATGACTGTCACCGTGCCGTGTTTGATCCCCGTATCCACGGTTCTCCTGAAGCACGCCTTGACCTCTTCCGGCCTTGCCTGCGTCGTAATATCAAAATCATCCGGTTCCCGCGCCAGAATAAGATCCCGTACACAACCGCCAACGGCATAGGCTTCAAACCCATGCCGCTGCAAAATATCCAATATGTAACTGACCTTTGGTGGAAGCTTCAGTCTCACTTATACCTCCGGGGACAATCCCGATCTGTTACCTGTTTTTAATCAATAAGCTCTTCCCCAGTAAACGAGGCTCTTAGCTTTCCTGCCGCAGCATACGCAGACCGCGTCTTCCGGCGCCTCACCCTCTTTTCCGAGAGGAATGCATCTTGATGTTGCCCTGGTGTCCTCTTTTATCTTGTCCTCGCAGGCTCTGTCGCCGCACCAGTAAGCCCGGACAAATCCCGGCTTCTCTTCGATATCCTTCGAGAACTCCTCGTAATCCGACGCATCGCAGATATGGGAATTTCTGAACTCAAGCGCCCGCTCATACATGTCGTGCTGGATCGTCTCAAGAAGTTCCTCTGCCTTCTTCGCGGCTTCCGCAATCGGAACCGTAATCTTTTCACGGTTATCGCGGCGCACAAGGACGCAGTTTCCGCTCTCCATATCCTTCGGCCCGATCTCTATACGCAGCGGGAAGCCTCTCATCTCCTGCTCGGCAAACTTCCAGCCCGGTGAGCGGTCCGTATCGTCCAGCGTCACGCGGATTCCCGCATTCTTAAGATCGTCGCAGATCTTAGCCGCACAGTCAAGAACGCCCTCCGCGTTCTGGCGGATCGGGATCACGACGCACTGCGTCGGTGCAATTCTCGGCGGAAGCACAAGGCCGTCGTCGTCGCCGTGAACCATAATGATCGCTCCGATCATCCTCGTCGTCATTCCCCAGGATGTCTGATGGACGTATTTCAGCGTATTGTCCTTATCGGTGTACTGGATGCCGAACGCTTTGGCGAACCCGTCTCCGAAATTATGGCTGGTGCCGGACTGAAGAGCCTGACCGTCGTGCATCAGCGCCTCAATCGTGTAGGTTGCTTCCGCTCCGGCGAATTTTTCCTTATCTGTTTTTCTTCCTCTTACAACCGGAATCGCCAGAACTTCCTCCACGAAATCCGCATAGAGGTTGAGCATCATAAGCGTGCGCTCCTCGGCTTCCTCTGCGGTGGCGTGAGCGGTATGTCCTTCCTGCCACAAAAACTCTCTCGAGCGCAGGAACGGCCTGGTCGTCTTTTCCCAGCGCAGTACCGAGCACCACTGATTGTAGACGCGCGGAAGATCCCTGTAGGAGTGGATATCCTTCGCGTAAAGATCACAGAACAGTGTTTCCGACGTGGGGCGGATGCACATTTTTTCCTGCAGCGGAGCTGATCCTCCCTGCGTCACCCAGGCCACCTCCGGCGCAAAGCCCTCGACGTGATCCTTTTCCATATTGAGAAGGGATTCCGGAATCAGAAGCGGCAGATAGACGTTCTGTACGCCCGTCTCTTTGAATCTCCGGTCAAGTTCCGCCTGTATGTTCTCCCAGATGGCATATCCAGCCGGTTTGAGAACCATGCATCCCTTTACCGAGGTATAGCCGGTCAGCTCCGCTTTCTTTACGACATCCGTGTACCACTGTGCAAAATCGACTTCTCTGGAAGTAATCGACTCTACGAGTTTTTTGTCCTTCGCCATTAGTTCTTCAGCTCCTTTGCAGTTAAATAATCATCATGGACCGTCCGGGGGTCCTTCCGGCAGCACGCCGCTTATACTTCAATCCGGATCGCGCGGCCGCTTCTTGTGTAACGGTAATACTTTACGCCGGCCGCGTCAAACATCCTTTTTGACGCAATAAACGAGTCTTCTCCGCTGTACTTGTCGCTGTCGTAGACAACCGTCCTTATCCCCGCCTGAATAATCGCCTTCGCGCATTCATTGCAGGGAAACAGCGTCACGTAAAGCTTTGCGCCCTCAAGGCTCCCGCCTCTGTAATTGAGGATCGCGTTAAGCTCGCTGTGCGTCGTATAAAAATACTTGTTATTCAGAGGTTCCCCGTCCCGGTTCCAGGGGAAATCATCGTCGGAAACTCCGTTCGGAAAGCCGTTGTAGCCCATACTGAGGATTCTGTTGTTCTCACTCACAATACAGGCGCCGACCTGCGTGTTCGGATCCTTCGAGCGCATGCCGCTTAAAGCGGCTACGCCCATAAAATACTCATCCCAGCTGAGATAATCGCTTCTTTTTCCGCTCATTTCCGCCTCCGTCCCTCTTATATCTTACTTCGTTCCGAAGATGCGGTCTCCTGCGTCTCCGAGTCCGGGTACGATATAGCCGACCTCATTGAGATGGTCATCAAGCGCCCCGACTGTGATGTCGACGTCCGGATGCTCTTCCTGAAGCCTTTTCAGACCTTCCGGCGCGGCGATGATGCACAGGAAACGGATATTTTTGCAGCCGCGCTTCTTAAGCTGGGAAATGGCGTCGCAGGCAGATCCTCCGGTCGCCAGCATCGGATCTACGACGAACACGTCGCGCTCCTCAATATCGGCCGGCAGCTTGCAGTAATACTCTATCGGCTCCAGCGTATCATGATCGCGGTACATTCCTATGTGCCCGACCTTCGCCGAAGGAATCAGGGTCTGCATTCCGGAAACCATGCCAAGTCCCGCTCTCAGAATCGGGACGATCGCAAGTTTCTTTCCTGCAAGTCGCTCAACCGTCGTGGATGTCATCGGAGTCTCGATTTCTACTTCTTCAAGGCTTAAGTTTCTTGTTGACTCATAGGTCTCAAGCATGGCGATCTCAGAAATCATTTCCCTGAACTCTTTCGTCCCGGTGCCGCTGTCTCTGATAATCCCGATTTTGTGTTTAATAAGCGGGTGATCCATGATAATAACTTTTCCCATAGTAAGCCTCCGTTTTCCCGATATGTGTTGTTATAGTGATCCGCCTAAGCGGTCAGAACCTGATGTCCGGCCGCTTTAAGCAGCCTGTTCATGATAGCCATTCCCATGCGCGGGGTATCAAATGATTCCGAATAGATTACGTCCGCTCCGGCTTCGTCCATATCTCTCAGCACTCTGAAAAGATGGCGGGCGATGGTTTCCTCGCTTTTCCGGCTGCCGATCCCGATCACGATGTCTGCGTGATAGCGGTCTTTCGTCTCATCCGCCGCGATCACGCCCGTCTTAAGTCCGTCATCGGCCGCCTTCCGGACCAGCTCTCCGATCTTATTCGTTACGGCGTCTTCGCCGCCTTCCACGATAAAGAGCTGCGCCTTCGGCGCATAATGCCGGTAGCGCATCCCCGGCGCTTTCGGCCTGCGTCCGGTCATGGCCGCGCTGTCGGTGATTCCGGGATCGATCTTTACATCTCCGAGGATCTCCCGCAGCGTGCCCGGAGTAATAAATCCCGGCCGCAGTATCATCGGAGTATCCTCCGTGAAATCAATGATCGTTGATTCGAGCCCGATGTCCGCGGCTCCGCCG